>NZ_JBGFFG010000108.1:0-8870 GCF_056175765.1 Pseudoxanthomonas sp. LjRoot204_2
GGCTTCGACTGGTAATACCCACCCGCCCTCGGGCGACGTCTTCGGGCGTCGCCTGACCGGCGGGTTTCTTCCACGCACGTCTGTAAACGGTTACAACGGGAAATCGCTTTGAACAAGATCACCCCAGCCCCGCGCATGTCCTGGTTCATCGGCGTCGCGCTGACTCTGTTGATCGCCGGTTGCCAGAAAGCGCCGGAAGACAAGGTCGCGCCTGCACCGGCGTCGAAGCCGGCCGTGCCTGCGGTGGCGGCCAAGCCCGAGCCTCCGGCAAAGCCGGAATTGCCGCCGCTCTTCCGCGACATCGAACGCCGCACCTTCCAGTTCTTCTGGGACACCACCAACGAGGTGAACGGCCTCACGCCCGACCGTTACCCGTCGCGTCCGTTCGCCAGCATCGCGTCCATCGGCTATGCGCTGACCGCGTATCCCATCGGCATCGAGAACGGCTGGGTCAGCCGTACCCAGGCGGTGGATCGCACGCTGACGACGCTGAAGTTCCTGCGCGACGTGCCGCAGGGGCCGCAGAAGGAAGGGAAGGGCGGCCACAAGGGCTTCTACTACCACTTCCTCGACATGAACACCGGCGAGCGCTTCAACACCTGGGTGGAACTGTCCAGCGTCGACACCTCGCTGCTGCTGATGGGCGTGCTGTTCGCGCAGTCCTACTACGACCGCGACGACGCGCGCGAGAAGGAAATACGCGACATCGCCGACACGATCTACAAGCGCGTCGACTGGACCTTCCTGCAGAACAACAAGCCGCTGATCTCGATGGGGTGGTTCCCCGAGAGCGGCGTCATTCCGCATGACTGGAAGGGCTACAACGAGGCGATGATGGTGTACGTGCTGGCGATGGCATCGCCGACGCATCCGGTCGGTCCCGAGGCCTGGGAAGTGTGGACGCGCAGCTACAGCGAGCTGTGGGGTGTGTTCCAGGGCCAGGAATACCTGACGTTCGCGCCGCACTTCGGCCACCAGTACAGCCACGTCTGGATCGACTTCCGCGGCATCCAGGACGACTACATGCGCGAGCGCGGCATGGACTATTTCGAGAACAGCCGCCGCGCCACGTACGCGCAGCGCGCGTACGCCATCGAAAACCCGATGAAGTGGAAGGACTACGGCGAGAACGTGTGGGGCCTGACCGCGTCCGATGGCCCGCAGCAGACACAGCAGGAGTACCGTGGCGAGCAGCGCTCGTTCCGCCATTACTCTGCCCGTGGCGCCGGCTTCCGCGAGAATTTCGACGACGGCACCATCGCGCCGACCGCGGCGATCGCCTCGTTGCCGTTCGCCCCGGAGATCGTCATTCCCGCGACCGAGGAAATGCATCGTCGCTACGGCGACTACCTGTACTCCAGCTACGGCTTCCTGGATTCGTTCAATCCGAGCTTCGACTACGACATCCCGCTGAAGACGGGGCGCATCGTCCCGGGCAAGGGCTGGGTGGCCAGCGACTACATCGGCATCGACCAGGGCCCCATCCTGGCGATGATCGCGAATTACCGGAACGACTTCGTCTGGAGCGTGATGAAGAAGAACCCCTACATCCGCGATGGCCTGAAGAAGGCCGGCTTCGAAGGGGGCTGGCTCGACGCGAAGACCGAGCAGGCCGCGGCCAGCGCCGCGACCGCGCCGACCGCTCCCCCCGATCTCGATGCCGCGGCGGCACGCGCACTGGGGACGGCGGAATCGCGCGCCAACCAGGCCGCACAGCCCGAGGCGGCGCGTCCGCAGCAGCCGGAGTAAGCTGCTCGCATGGATCCGCGTGCGCCAGCAAAGGTCTCTCCAGCACGCATCAGGGCCTTCTCCGGTGGAAGGAGGGCCCTGGTGCGCTGCTGTTCTTTCGTGACGCTGCTGTGCGCGCTGGCGATCGCGGGTTGCGCGCGCACGAACGACGACCGCACCGTCGTGCGGTTCTGGGTGATGGGGTATGAAGGCGAAGTCGTCGCACGGCTGCTGCCCGAGTTCGAACGCCAGCACCCGGATATCGACGTCGACCTGCAGATCGTGCCGTGGCTGTCGGCGCACGAGAAACTCCTGACCGCGTTCGCGGGCGAGTCGCTGCCCGACGTCAGCCCTATCGGCAACACCTGGATTCCCGAATTCGCGGCGCTCGGCGCGCTCGAGCCGCTCGACGACGAGATCGCGGCGACGCCTGGCTTCGACCAGCCGGACTTCTTTCCGGGCGTGTGGGATACGGGCGTGATCGACGGGCGCGCGTATGCCGTGCCCTGGTACGTCGAGACGCGCCTGCCGTTCTACCGTCGCGACATGCTGGCCAAGGCCGGCGTGCGGACGTTGCCCGCCAGTTGGGACGAATGGCGCGTCGCGATGCGGCGGGTCAAGCAGGTCGCAGGGCAGGGCAACTATTCGATCCTGCTGCCGCTCAACGAGTTCGAGCCACTGCTCAGCCTTGCCATCCAGCAGCCCGAGCCCTTGCTGCGCGACGATGGACGCTACGGCAATTTCCGCAGCGAAGGATTCAGGCAGTCGCTCGGGTTCTACAAGGAAATGTTCGACCAGCAGTGGGCGCCGGTCGTCACCAACAACCAGATTTCCAACGTCTGGGACGAGTTCGGCAAGGGGTTCTACTCGTTCTACATCTCCGGTCCCTGGAACATCGCCAAGTTCAAGGAGCGCCTGCCCGCCGCGCAGCAGGCGGACTGGGGGACGATGCCGCTACCGGGGCCCCGTGGCCCCGGCGCATCGCTGGCCAATGGCACCAGCTTCGTCGTGTTCAGGGACTCGCCGAACAAGGACGCGGCGTGGACGCTGATCGCGTGGTTGTCGTCGCCGAACGTGCAGGCCGAGTTCCACGCGCTGACCGGCGACCTGCCGCCGCGTCGTTCGCCGTGGCTCACGCCCGCACTGGCCGATGATCCCTATGCGAAAGCGTTCCGCGAGCAGCTGGAGCGTGCCGTGTCCACGCCGAAGGTGCCGGAGTGGGAGCGCATCGCCACGGAGATGCGCCTGGTGGGCGAGCAGGTCGCCAACGGCCGGCTGACCGTCGACCAGGCCGCGGAAGAACTCGACCGACGCGCCGACCGCATCCTCGAGAAGCGCCGCTGGATGCTGGACCAGCCGGGCAAGCCGGGGGCTGCGCCATGAGGTCCACGCACTCACTGGCCGGCTGGCTCTTTGCCGCCCCCGCGCTGACGGTCATCGTCGTGTTCTTCGGCCTGCCGGTGCTGGCGGCGCTGGCGCTCAGTCTCACCGACTTCGACATCTATGCGCTGGCCGACATCGGCAACCTCCGCTTCGTCGGCGTCGACAATTACGTGGGCCTGCTGCAGAACCCGATGTTCTGGAAGTCGCTGGGCAATACGGTGTACTTCGTGGTGGTCGGCGTTCCGCTATCCGTGGCGCTGTCGCTCGGCGCCGCGCTGTTGCTGCACTCGAAGCTCGGCCGCTTCAAGGGCTTCTTCCGGACTGCGTTCTTCGCACCGGTGGTCACCACCGTGGTCGCGGTCGCGGTGATCTGGCGCTATCTCTTCCACACCAAGTACGGCCTGGTGAACTGGGGGCTGTCGTGGGTTGGCATCGATCCGATCGACTGGCTCGGCGATCCCACCTGGGCGATGCCGACCATCATCCTGTTCGCCGTGTGGAAGAACTTCGGCTACAACATGATCATCTTCCTCGSSGGCCTGCAGAGCATTCCGGAAGACCTGTACGAAGCCGCGCGCATCGACGGTGCCTCGCGCTGGGCGCAGTTCCGCCACGTCACGCTGCCGCAGCTGGGGCCCGTGCTGCTGCTCGTCGGCATCCTGACCATGGCCGGGTATTTCCAGCTGTTCGCCGAGCCGTACGTGATGACGCAGGGCGGGCCGCTGGAGAGCACCAAGAGCGTGCTGTACCTGATGTACGAAGAAGGTTTCAAGTGGTGGAACCTGGGCAACGCGTCCGCGGTGGCGTTCCTGCTGTTCCTGCTGATGACGGCGGTGACCAGCGGGCTGCTGTGGTTCGCACGCAGGCGGGGTGTCGAATGAACCAGCGCGTCGCCGCCGTCACCGTCAACGCCCTGCTGGTCGCGCTGGCGATCCTCAGCATCGGTCCACTGCTGTGGATGCTGTCGGTGTCCTTCATGCAGACCGGCGAGGCGGGGCACTTCCCGCCGCCGCTGCTGCCGTCGGCGCCGACGCTCGACAACTACCGCGAGCTGTTCGTGCGCGCGGGCATGGGCCGCTACCTGCTCAACAGCTTCATCGTGTCGACCAGCGTCATGCTGCTGTCGCTGCTGTTCAACACGATGGCGGGCTACGCGTTCGCGAAGCTGCGCTTCAAGGGTAGGGACCGTACCTTCCGTGCGCTGCTGGCGGCGCTGGTGATACCGGCGCAGGTGGCGATGATGCCGCTGTTCCTGCTGCTCAAGCAGATGGGCCTGGTGAATACCTACGCGGGCGCCATCGTCCCGGGCATGGCGGCGATCTTCGGCATTTTCCTGGTCCGCCAGTACGCACGCTCCATTCCGGACGAGCTGCTCGAAGCGGCCCGCATCGACGGCGCAGGCGAGGCGCGCATCTTCTTCCAGATCGTCCTGCCCGGACTGAAGCCGATCCTGGTGACGCTGGCGATCTTCAGTTTCCTGGGCGCATGGAACGACTTCATGTGGCCGTTGATCGTCCTGAGCGACGATGCCCTGCAGACGCTGCCGGTCGCGCTGGCCGGCCTGTCGCGCGAGCACGTGATGGATTACGAACTGATGATGGCCGGCTCCGTCGTGACCATCCTGCCGGTGCTGCTGCTGTTCCTCGCTTTGCAGCGTTACTACATCCAGGGCCTGTTGCTGGGCAGTGTCAAAGGCTGATCCGAAGCGGGTCATTGTGGAGCTTGAATCACCATGAACATCGAACCGTCCTTTCCGCGCAAGCGGGAATCCCGTGATGTCGCTTTCTGCCGCGCGGCACTGGCGTGCAGCGTCCTGCTCGCAGGCGCCACGCCTGTCCTCGCCGCGCCGGACGGCGTGCGCGTCCTCGACGACTTCAGCGATCCGTCGACGTGGCGCGTGGTGACGTCCAACCAGGTCAGCGGCGCGCTGCGGCAGGTCGATGGCGCGGAAGGCAAGGCCCTGTGCCTCGACTACGATTTCAACGGGGTATCGGGACATGCCGGTATCCAGCGCGACCTGTCGATCGCGTATCCGCAGAACTACCGGTTCGATTTCCAATTGCGCGGCGATTCACCGCGAAACGACCTGCAGTTCAAGGTGGTCGATGCCAGTGGCGACAACGTCTGGTGGGTCAACCGGCCGAAGTACGACTACCCGACAGCGTGGACACCCGTGCGTTACAAGCAGCGCCACATCGACAAGGCGTGGGGTCCGGATCCGGACCGCGTGCTGCGCCGGAGCGAGACGCTCGAATTCACCGTCTACAACAACGTCGGCGGCAAGGGATCGGTCTGTTTCGACCAGCTGACGTTCCAGGCGCTGCCGATCGACGATGGTGCGCCGTTGACGGGCGCGGCGAGTGCCTCCGTGGCGTTCCCCGCCGGTGCGGCGCGCATGGCGGTGGACGGCAAGCCCGGCACCGCCTGGTCGGCGGACCTGCACGGCGATGCCGATCCGCAACTGACGCTGGATCTGGGCAAGTTGCGCGAATTCGGTGGTCTTGTGCTGCGCTGGAAGCCCGATCAGCACGCCTCCGACTATCTGGTGCAGCTGTCCGACGATGGCCAGCAGTGGCGTGATGTCCACACCGTGGTCGACGGCAACGGCGGCAACGACTACCTGGCGCTGCCGGAATCGGAAGCGCGCTACGTGCGGCTCACCATCGGCGACGGACCGGGCCGCTCGTTCGCACTGGCCGAGCTCGAGGTGAAGCCGCTTGCCTTCGCCGCGCATCCCAACGACCTGATCAAGGCGATGGCGTCCGAAGCGCCTAAGGGCTGGTTCCCGCGTGGTTTCAGCGGCGAGCAGCCGTACTGGACGATCGTGGGACTGGATGGCGGGCGCGAGCAGGGGCTGATCGGTGAGGACGGCGCCATCGAGTTGTTTAAGGGAGGGCCAAGCATCGAACCTTTCGTGGTCAGCGACGGACAGTTGATTTCGTGGGCTGACGTTAGCGCGAAGCAGTCGCTCCAGGATGGATACCTGCCTATTCCCTCGGTAACTTGGACCCACCCACAGTTCTCGCTGCAGACCACGGCGTTCGTTGACGGGAAGGTCGAGCGCTCGCGGTTGTTGGCTCGCTACGTACTTACCAATACGTCCGACCAAGAGCGTGACTATGCTTTTGTTCTCGCCGTCCGGCCCTGGCAAGTCAACCCGCCCTCGCAGTTTCTCAATACGCCGGGCGGATTCAGTGCAATCAATACACTGACAGTGCGTGAGGGCAACATTGTCATCAACGGCGATCACTCCGTACAACTGCGATTCGTACCTACCTCTACGCTTGCAAGTAGCTTGGATTCCGGCGAGATAGTGGGTGTCCTGAATGGTGTCGACTGGAATGGGTACATGGCGCGACCAGATGAGGGGGGCGTTCCGTTGCAGGTTGGCCAGAGTGGCAGCAACGTAATCGATCCGTCTGGCATGGCCTCTGGCGCCGGTGTACTGCGTGTGCGGTTGCGTCCTGGCGAAAGCAGAGAAATCGGATGGACCGCACCGCTCACCGATGACAACGCGCCACCTCCGGGGCCGCCGATTCCGCCACCAGCGACGATGGAGCAAGAACAGGCCGCGGTAGCTAACTATTGGCGCAGCAAGCTGGATGAAATGAAGCTGCAGGTCCCGGCCGAAGGCCAGGCCGTGGCCGACACCCTGCGCACCGCGCTGGCCCACATGCTGATTTCGCGCATCGGTCCGCGCCTGCAGCCGGGTACGCGGTCGTACTCGCGCAGCTGGATCCGCGATGGCGCGATGATTTCCGAGGGCCTGCTGCGCCTGGGCCGCCCGGAAGTGGTGAAGGAGTACGTCGAGTACTACGCGCCCTACCAGTTCGAGAACGGCAAGGTGCCGTGCTGCGTGGACGACCGCGGCAGCGATCCCGTACCCGAGAACGACAGCCACGGCGAGCTGATCTTCAACATCGCCGAGTACTACCGCTATACCGGCGACAAGGTGTTTCTGAAGAAGATGTGGCCGCACGTGCAGGGCGCTTTCGCCTACATGGAAGAGCTGCGTCTCAGCGAGCGGACCGAGGCCAACCGTGCGGTCAATGCGGCGTTCTACGGGATGATGCCGGCCTCGATCAGCCACGAAGGCTACTCGGCCAAGCCGATGCATTCGTACTGGGACAATTTCTGGGCCCTCCGCGGCTACAAGGATGCCGTCGAGATCGCCGATGCGCTGGGCGACAGCGCGGCCTCGCGGCGCATGGCCGCTTCGCGCGACCAGTTCCGCGACGATCTCTACGCCTCGCTGCGGGCGGCGACCGCCCTGCACGGCATCGCGTATCTGCCGGGTGCGGCGGAGATCGGCGACTTCGACCCGACATCCACGACCATCGCGTTGGCGCCGGGTGGGGAGCAGGACGCGCTGCCGGCGGATCTGCTGCACGGCACGTTCGAGCGCTACTGGACCGAGTTCGTGCAGCGCCGGGACGGCAAGCGCGAATGGAAGGACTACACGCCGTACGAATGGCGCAACGTGGCGGCTTTCGTCCGGCTGGGCTGGCGCGAACGCGCATGGGACGTGCTGGACTTCTTCTTCAAGGACCGTGCGCCGCAGGCGTGGAACCAGTGGGCGGAGGTGGTGTCGCGTACGCCGCGCAAACCGTTCTTCGTCGGCGACCTGCCGCATGCCTGGGTGGCGTCGGATTTCGTACGCTCGGCGCTGGACATGTTCGCCTACACCCGCGAAGCGGACGATRGCCTGGTGCTGGCGGCCGGCGTGCCCACGGGCTGGCTGGACGGCGAGGGCATCGCCATCCATGGCCTGCGCACGCCCAGCGGTGTACTCGGCTACGCGCTGCGCAAGCAGGGGGATGAGGTCGTCCTCGATGCGAAGGCCGGGCTGAAGCTTCCGGCCGGGGGCCTGGTACTGCCCTGGCCTTACGAAGCCGCGCCTGGCGAGACGCGCATCAACGGCAAGCCCGCGCAGTGGAAGGACGGCGAGCTCCGCATCACCACGCTGCCGGCGAAGGTCAGCATCCGCACGCGCTGACCGTCTCGTAGAGCGGAGCTTGCTCCGCTGATCCGGCGTGCCCTGAACGCGGACCGGTCTTTCATCGCCGGGCCAGCCCCGCGCTACGTCATGTCGCGGGACGGAGTACATTGCGCGGCACGTTCCTTCCCCTCTCGCCGCGATGGTCGCCGACAGCCCGCGCATCCCGCTCTGGCCCTTGCCGCTGCTGTTGACGTTGCTGTTCGTGATGGCGGCGCACGTCGCCTACGTGCTGTCGATCCAGGGCGGCCATGTCCCGGCATGCGTGCCGTACATCGGCGGCTGTGTGTCGATCAGCCGCGCTGCACGGCACGGTTGGGGCAATCACCTGTTCCAGTTGCTGGTGATCCCCTGCGCGGTGCTGCACGCGCTGGCGTGGTGGCTGGCCAGGCATTGGCTGCGTGGCGGTCGCGTCATGGTGGTGCTTGGCGTGATGTCGGCCATTGCGCTGGCGGTGTACGCGAACTTCCTCGGCACCGAAGGCGAGGCGTATCGCTTCCTGCGGCGCTACGGCGTGGTGGTGTACTTCGGATTCGGCTACCTGGCGCAGCTGGCGTTGATGCGGCGTGCGGCCGCGACGAAAGCACTGCCTGCGGGCATCATCGTGGCGATGTCGTGGATCTCGATCGCGATGCTCGGATTGGGCGTGGCGAACGTCGTGGCCGGGGTGGTGGTCGATGATCCGTCAGCCAAGGACCGCTGGGAGAACATTTTTAAGTGGTGGCTGGGGCTGCTGATGGTCGGCTGGCATGCGGTGCTGGCA
>NZ_JBGFFG010000109.1:0-8831 GCF_056175765.1 Pseudoxanthomonas sp. LjRoot204_2
GCACGTCGGCGCGCGTACGTACATGGTGCGGGAATCTCTGCACCAGCTCGCGGCGCAGATGGACCCTGCGCGCTTCGTCCGCGTGCACCGCTCCTCGATCGTGCGCCTGGACCAGGTGGCGGAACTGCAGCCGCTGACCAACCGAGATGCCGTGTTACGCCTGCACGACGGCACACCCGTGCGGGTCAGCCRCACCTATATCGACGCACTGCTCGTGGCGCTGCACGCACGCGCCTGACGGTCGCGTACGCGGCGCACCACCGGATCGGCGCGCCGCAGGCACGCACAACCGCACGCTGCGCGACATCACCGGACGGCGTCACTAGGTTGAAGGCTCCCCGACCGGAGCCGACCGATGCCAGCCCCATCTCCCTTCACGCATGCACGCACACGCCTGAGCGCGGCGTGCATCCTCGCGCTGCTCGCGACCGCCGTGCCCGCGATGGCGTCCGATACCTGCAGCACCGCGCCCGCCGACGCCGCCAGCACCACCTCGCAACGACTGCTGCAGGCTCTGGTGGAGACCAACGGCGTACCCGGCATGGGCGCGGCGGTATGGCGCGATGGCCGCGTCGCCTGGACGGGCTGTGCCGGCCTGCGCGATGTCGAAGCGCGCGCGCCAGTGCAACGCGACACCGTGTTCCGATTGGCCAGCGTATCCAAGGTCATAGCCACCACGGCGGCGGCGAAGCTGATCGAAGACGGCCGGCTCGACATCGATGCCGCAGTCGGCGCCACCTTGCCCTGGCTGACGCCTGCGTGGTCGCGAGTGACCGTACGCCAACTCGCCGCACACATCTCCGGCGCGCCGCACTACGCGGGCAACGATCTGCAGACGCTCGGCAAGGTCCGCTATCCCACCGCGCGCGATGCCGTCGGCTATTTCTCCGACCGCGCTCTACTGTCCACGCCGGGCACGAAGTATTCCTACTCCTCCTGGGGTTACACGTTGATCGGCGCGATGATCGAAGCGCGCTCGGGCCTGCACTTCCTCGACTACGTGCGCCAGCACGTCACCGACGGACTGGCCATCCTGGCAGATGGCGACGCGCCGTCCGCGCAGGCATCCGTTCTTTACGACATTGAGCACGGACCCGCACGGCGCGTCCCGAACACGGACATGAGCTACACCTGGCCCGGCGGTGGACTGGCGGCCACGCCCGAGGCGCTGGCGACCTTCGGTGGCCGCCTGCTCGACCACCAAATCGTTGGCGCCGCGCGGTGGGAGGCGATGCTGCAACCCACCCTGCTGGCCGACGGCACCCCGGTGCATGAGCGCGACTACGATGTGGGCTTCGGCTGGCGCGTCGGCCGCGATGCCGATGGCGACCGGATCGCGCACCACGCCGGCACTACCACCGGCGCACGTAGCGTGTTGCTCCTGTGGCCCGGACAGGGCACCGCCGTCGGCGTACTGTCGAATGCGATGTGGGTGTCGGCGATCGAAACCACTGCGGAACTGCTGGCCGCGCCGTTCCGCACGCCGCCGGCCAGCCTGACGGCCGCGGCATGCCCCGTCGGCGCACGCCTGACCGGCGCGCTTAAGGACGAACACTTCGAACTCGACGCGACGTTCCGCCTCGAACACGGCCGCTGCGTTGGCGACTTCGTCGCACCCAAACCTCTGCGCGACTTCTTCGCCAGCGCGTATGCGTGGCCCGGACACCGCCTGCGCATCGTCGCGCTTGCCGACGACGGCATGCTGTCGCGTGCAGCTCTCGCCACGCCTTACGGCCTGTACGACCTGCGTGCCGTACGTGACGGCGAATGGACGGTGTCCCTCAACGCCACGTCCACGCTGACCCTGACGCGCTAAGCCGCGTGCGCGCGCGTCCCCGGGGCCGGCACGCGCGATCCCTCACGGCCCCATCATGGAAAGGAACCACACGATGCGTTTCCGCACTCTCGCCTGCATCAGTCTCGCCGTCTTCTGTCTCGCTACTGTCGGCTGCAGTTCGATCGCAAGCCGCACCAACTCCCTCTCCGACGAACGCATCCTGTCCGAAACCGGCGGCGTGCTCGGTTTGTCTCCGTCGGAACTCACCCTGATCGAGCGCCGCACCGAAGGCACCAATACCTACGTCACCTTAAAGGCGCGCAATGGCAAGACCTATGCGTGCACCGTCAACGGCGGCAACCTGCTGTCGTTCGGCATGACCAATCCCCCGGTCTGTCAGCCGCGCTGAAACATCCTCGCCGCGACCGCGCCCGGTCGCGGCCTTCTTCTCTCCCATAGGACCCCGTCGATGCGCACACGCGGCCCATCACGGCGCGTGCGTGCGCGCCTGTTCTTTCTCCTCTGCAGCGGACTGGTGGTACCGGCCACGCAGGCGGCCATCGTGGTCGACGGTCGCCTGGACGAACCGGAGTGGCGCGACGCGGTGCAGTACCGCGATTTCCGCGTGGTGGCCCCATACCTGCTGTCGCACGCCCCAGATAGCGCAGCGACGGTGGCGTACCTGCTGTCCACGCCGGATGGACTGGTGGTGGGGTTCACCCTCACACAGTCAGACGACTATCCGCGCATCAGACCCCGCCTCGAACGCGATCAGGACACGCGCGCCGATCGGGTCGCGGTGATGATCGACTTCGACGCTGACGGCCGTACTGCTTACAGCTTCGGCGTGGACCTGTCCGGCTCGGTTCAGGACGGCGTGGTGACCAACGAGAACCAGCTTGCCACCGACTGGGACACCGACTGGACCTGGGCGGTGAGCGAGCACGACGCCGGCTGGCAGGTGGAACTGCTTCTGCCATGGACGGTGGCGCCGATGCGCGGCGCGGATGCACCCACCCGCGACATTGCCGTCCACTTCAGCCGCACGCTGGGGGCCACGGGCGAACAGGTCGCTTATCCCGCCGTCTCGCCCGAGCGAGCGCGCTTCGTCTCCGCCTTCGAACGCGTGAACCTGGCGCAGTACCGCAAGGCGCTGCTGCACGTATGGCCGTACGCGACCGTCACCCACGACCGTCTCGAGGGCGACCACCGCCACAAGGCCGGCGTCGATCTGCTGTGGAAGCCGTCGCCCACCTTCCAGCTGGGCGCCACGGTCAATCCCGATTTCGGCCAGGTCGAATCAGACGACCTGGTCATCAGCTTCGACGCCGTGGAGACGTTCCAGAGCGACCGACGTCCGTTCTTCACCGAGAACCAGAGCATCTTCAAGCAGACCACACCCGATGCCGGCCGACTGGTGCACACACGGCGCATCGGCGCTGAGGCCGATGACGGCACCGGAATGGCCGACATCGCGGCCGCGATCAAGCTCAACGGCTCGCTCGGTGCGCTCGGCTACGGCCTGCTGTCCGCGAGCGAGCGCGGTCCCGTCGGCCGCGACTTCCAAGCAGCGCGCCTGCAGTACCCCGTATCGACCGGAATCAACGTCGGCTGGCTCGGGACTTATGTCCGCCGTCCGTTCCTGCAGCGCGAGGCCCGCGTGCACGCGGTCGACCTGAGCTGGCGCCGTGGCGAGCAACTGGTGGTCGATGCGCAGGTGCTCGCCAGCGAGGCAAACCAGCATGGAGTGACGCGCAGCGGCTCCGGTGCATGGCTCCGGCTGTTCTGGATGCCGTCGCCGAGCTGGACCTACGAAATGGAAGCTACCCATTTCGATCCCGACCTCGATTTCAACGACCTGGGCTACCAGCGCCGCGGCGATCTAGATGAGATCGAAGTCACTGGCGCCTACCTGCATCGCAGCCAAGGCCCGTCCTCTCGCCTGTCGACGGCGCGCTGGTCGCTGGAAGCGCAGGCACGGCGCAATCATCGCGGCGAACGTCTGCCGGACATGTGGATCGCGCGCGGCACCTTCGATCTGCGCAGCGGCACCCGGATCATCGTCGACAGCGTCACCAGCAGCGGCGGCTGGGACGACCGTTTCCTGCGCGGGCACGGCGCGGTGTGGTTCGGCCATCGGAACGAGGCAAGCGCCCGCGTGGTAAGCCGCCGCTTAGGTGCGTGGTCGTACGAGGCCGAATTATCGTTGGCGGCGCTCGGCCTGAGTACGCGTCTCTCGCAGGCCGCACGGTTTGCAGTGAACTGGTTCGCCGGCGACCGTTTCAACGCGAAGCTGGAACTTGCGCCGGATATCAGCAGGGACTGGTTGATCTGGGAAGGTGGCGATTGCGCGGGCCGCTACACGCGCCGAGGCGATGCGTTGAGGCTCGACGCCGCCTGGTTTCCCGGACGCCAGCACGAGCTGCGCTTGAAATCGGAATGGCTCGGGCTGCGTGCCGAGGGGGGCCAACGTTACCGGCGCGGCGCCGATGGCCGGCTGCATTACACCGGCGAGAAGCTCTCCGCGTTCGACATCAACCGCTTTGGCATCCAGCTGCGCTACCGGTATTTGCTCGGACCGCAGTCGGACGTCTACCTAGCGTGGTCGCGCGGCGGCCTGGGTGAGCATGAGCGCCGCCGCCCGGGCACTGCCCAGCTGTTCGAGGAGGCGCTGTCGCTGACCGATACCGATCAACTGGTAGCCAAGCTGCGCTATCGGTTCTGAAAGCAATCGAGATGCTGCTCTTCAAAAAAATGATCAAGTCGATCGATAGCAGAAAGCACTGCGGCTGCGCGACCGCATCGAACGCACCGGGGCCGATATCGCGAACAGCACCATAGGGAAATCGCTCCGCCGGACGTCTACCTTGGTGATCGGGCGCTGTTCGCGCCCCGTGCACCGTCGACCGATGATCAAAGACCACCCGAATCCCTACCTCCAGGCCTCGCTGCGCGCTCTATCCACCGCCCTGGATCGGTGTGCCCGGCAACTGCGCGCGGCGAAGGCCCCCGTAGAGCGCGAGGACATGGCACACCTGCTTCTCGCCGCCGCCCAGCGCCTCGCCCCCAACCGCAGGAACCCGGGAGAGCCGGTGAATCGCGCGCGTGCGGGTGCGGAGGTCTTTCCAGACTTCTGGCTGCGTTACGAACGCGAGAAGCGCGCGATGCGCTGGCACCTGTTCCACCAGGCCGCCGAGACCGCCGGACTCACGCCCGCGCACCTCGGCGAGTACCTCACGCTGACGGGGCGGCCCCTGATGGATCGCGTCCTGGAAAGCGAGGAAGGCTACCGCGAAGCCCTGGACTGGATCGAAGAGGCCCGTCGTACAGGTGACCGGTCTTCTCGCCGTGTCGAGTAAGACCACCCGGGCCCATACATAGGGCTCACCAAGTAAAGCCTCACCCCGACCTGTCCCTGCCCGCGTCGGATCGGACGTGCACGCCCCCGCCCGCGTTCGCGAATACAGGGGCCCGCGTGTGCTCGGGTCCTGACGACCGATGACCCGAATCGCAATGCCGTGACACTGGGCATGCCGGGCATGCAGTGCTCACCCCCCACGTGCACTCTACGGCGCACCCTCGAATACCAAGGTCACCTTTGGTCTTGCTGGATCACCCGCGCTGTACTGCGTCTGCGGGAACCCCAGATAGTCCGGGTAGCTCGCATGCAGCGTGTGGTTGGATCGCCACTGCAGCGTCAGCGGTACGTGATCGAACGGCGCGTCGAATCCGGCAACACCGTTGGAGGCCATGCACTCCGCCTCGCGCGAAGACTCCAGCACCGTTACCTGCGTCCGGCGATAGGTGGTGATGCTGCAGCCGCAATGGCGCAGCTCGGCCTTCAGCGTGCCGTCGGGAGAGGGCAGCGTATCGACGTACTCGTCCACGCAGCCGCAGGCGACCAGAATCGATGACAGCACGCACGCCACCAGCAGACGGAACAACGGCTTCATGATGGACGGACTCCATGGCGACACGATCTTCCTGACCCATCCTGCCAGCCATTTGCCCCATCGCAAAGCGACTGGGGACGGACTGAGCGGCAGGTGATTCCCGTCGATCACGCCGCGTCGTCATCATCGATAGGTAGACCGACGCTCCCGTGCGAAGCCGCCTCACTCACCCCACCCTACGTGCCCAGTGACTCTTGAAACTACGACGCTTGGGTCATGCCTTCGCCAATGCGGCGGCTTCACACCGTCGATCCCGCGTCCAGCGCCGCCTTCCGAGCACCCTGTGCCGTGCGACCGCCAAACACGATGCCTGTGAGGCGCTCCGACTCCTGCCACAGGCGCTCGGCGACGGCGACATCCTCCGCCTGCGGCGGCACCCTGGCCGCAACCGGATGGCCGCGTGTCTCGCTCAACCTGTCCGGCCCGTAGTAACCACCGGCCTGCGCCGTGGCTGCAGTCGCCGCGTACAGGGGCGGCAAAGCCCCTCGTTCCGGGGGCTGGAACAGGAACCACAGATAGCGGCGTGCCAGCGCTTGCGGACTGCCGGGGCCAGCGCCGTTGGGCAGCAGGTCCGTGCGCGAGATGCCGGGGTGTGCGGCGAGGCTCTGGATGCCCCACCCTTCGCGCACGCTCCGTCGCTGCAACTCGAACGCGAACAGCAGGCACGCCAGCTTCGACTGGCTGTAGGCGGCCATCGGCACATACCGACGGTGCGATTGCAGGTCGTCGAAATCGATCGCACCGCTGCGCGCGGCAATGCTCGACAGCGACACGACGCGCGCATGGCATCCCTCGCGCAGCAACGGCAGCAACCGGGCCGTCAGCGCGAAATGGCCCAGATGGTTCGTCCCCAGTTGCAGTTCGAAACCGTCGGTGGTCTCCTTGCGCTGGGGCGGCGTCATCACGGCCGCATTGTTGACCAGCAGGTCCAGGCTGCCGTGCGAACGCAGCACGGTGTCGGCGAAGGTCTCGATCGAGTCGAGGCTGGCCAGATCGACGGCGCCGAAGCGCACGCGCGCCCGCGGCGACACCTGGCTGATCTGCTCGACGGCGGCCGCGCCCTTGGCGGCGTTGCGTCCCGCCACGATCACCGTGGCACCTGCCCGTGCGAGCGCAAGGGACACGTGCAGGCCAATGCCGCCCGTTCCGGTGACCAGGACCGTGCGCCGCACCTGGGAGGGAATATCCGACGTCGTCCAGCCTGCCATGATCGTTACCTTGTGGAGGGAAGAAAGAAGAGCACGCACAGGCTTCGCACGACGAGCGACACGACGCAGCGCGGGGCACGACGACGCGGTGCATCGTCGCCGTGAGGCAGTGTCGCGACGCGACTTTAAGACGCGTTTAAGGCAGGCAACGCCATCGCGGATGGCGCATGCCAGTCGGCATCGCCTGCCTGCGGCGCTGCAAGGCTCGTTGGCCAACATCGATCCGGTTGGATGCTTCCGTTGCGACACACCTGAATCCAGGCACAAAAAAAGAGGCGCGCTGCGCCTCCCACCCTCAATGTATATAACGCCCCGGGGCTTGCGGCAAGGCCCGGGGCGGGCATCAGTATCGCCGGCCTGTCGATTCGGCAGGACACACGAGCTCCTCCCATGCGCGATACCCCGGTCTACTACCACGGCACCCAGGCAACACTCGTCCCCGGCGACCTGATCGTCGCAGGCCACGTTTCCAACTTCGGCAAACGCCGCGTCGCGAAGTACGTCTATCTGACCGCCATGCTGGAAGCTGCGACATGGGGCGCGGAACTGGCGGTCGGCTCGGGACGCGGGCACATCTACATCGTCGAGCCGACCGGCCCCTTCGAAGACGACCCCAACCTCACCGACAAGAAATTCCCCGGCAATCCGACGCGCTCCTACCGGACGCGCGACCCCTTGCGCGTGGTCGCGGAAGTACACGGCTGGGTCGGCCACTCGCCCGAACGACTCGCGGCCATGCGCGCACGCCTGGCCGAACTGGACCGGCAGGGCGTGGAGGCGATAGAGGATTGAAACTGAGCGGTGCGGGCGACGCACGCGCGTGAATGCGCGCGAGCGTCCACGTCGCTGGCTGATGCGTGACGCGCAGGCTGCTGCCGCGCGCGACTCACTTGCGGGCCGAGCGTCCCCGCTTCTTACCGCCGTCCGCCATGTCCGCACGGCTCTGCGCGAACTCGGGGAACGTGTCCTCGAGCGTGTCCTTGTCCGGCAGGATGTAGAACACCCCGCCCTTCTCGAACGTCGGCTGCATGATGTCGGTGTAGAACGTGGGCGCTACGTTGATGCACCCGTGCGTGATGCGGTTGTCGTCCGGTGTCGGCGACGCGAGTCGCTCTTCGCGCTTCTCGGCGGGAACCCCGGTGGCGGTCGGATGGATGGAGACCGCGGAATCGTAGTCCACCCACAGTACGCGTCCGGCGTCGATGGAGGGGCCGAAGCCACCCACGAAGCGACCTGCCGGCGTCGTGCGGTCACGGCCGGGAATCTCCCGAAGGGCAAGCCCCGCGACGCCGGGCGCCGTGTGATCGCCGACCGCAGATCCGAACAGGCCCGGTGCGGCGCCGCGCGGGCGACCCTCGCCGTCGAACACCAGGATCTGCGCCGCCGCCTTGTCGATGATGGCGAAGGGATACCCCTGGCTGTCCCTGGTCGCGACGATCCAGCCTGCGAGCGCGACGATCGTGTCGGAGACCTGCTGGCCTTCCGGAAGCTGGTCGGCACTGGTGGCCGTTTGCGCGGGCTTGGCCTCGGAGGCCTTGTCGGCCCGTGACGTGTCGGCCTGGGACTTGGCCGCAACAGAACCGGCGAACGCGAGCGTCAACAACAGCGCGCCGCTGGCGATACGGATGAAAGAATGCGGGCGCATACGGAGGGTGCGGTTCCTCGACACTGGAGCGATATCAGTACGCATCCCGGTGGCCTGTCGCGGCCACCGGGATGCGGATTCCACGATCCGTCATGAATCGTGCGGGCGCGGTCAGCCGCGCGGCACGCGACGCGGCGCGGACTCTAGCTGACGCACGCGGCCTTCGATCTGATCCAGGCGCTGGTTGGCCTGCTGTGCGGACTGGTTCGCGGCATCGGCGCTCTGCGCCGCACCCTGCACCTTCGTGT
>NZ_JBGFFG010000110.1:0-8812 GCF_056175765.1 Pseudoxanthomonas sp. LjRoot204_2
GCTCGGTCAACGGGCCGGCGACCTGCGCCATGATGTTGAAGTGGGCGGCGTCCTTCAGCGTGGTCGTGCCCGCCTTGTATTCGGTCAGGCGACGCACGGTGTAGTCCTGCATCTGGCCGCCGATGTGCGGATAGGCCGGGCCCGGGTTGCCGGCGCCGGTCGGGCCATGGCACGCCATGCAGGCCGGCACGCCGCGCTTGGCGTCACCGCTGCGGTACAGCTGCTGGCCCACTTCGTAGAACTTCATGCCCTTGTAGGCTCCGTCGGCGACGACGCTGTCGTCGGCCAGGCCGGCGCCGGACTTCTGGGTGGCGAAGTACGCGCCCACGTCGCGCATGTCCTGCGCACTCAGGGCCTGGGCGAACGGGGCCATCACCGCCGCCATGCCCGTGTTGCGCTCGCCCGAGGCGAACAGCGCCAGTTGCTGGGCGACGTAGCGCTCGCTCTGGCCCGCGATGCGCGGGTACTGCGGGTCGCTGGGGTTGCCGTCGACGCCGTGGCAGGCGGCGCAGGCGGCGGCCTTGGTCTRGCCGGCCTTGGCATCGCCCCAGGTGGTCTTGGCGAGATTGACCTCCAGCGGGGCGGTCTCGACCGGCGCATTGTCGGGCACGGGAACGACCGTGGTCTGTGCAAAAGCGACTGCGCCCACGGCCAACACGGCCAGTCCGGCAAGTCCCATAACGCGAGCGTGGCGCATGCTGAAGCTCCGAAACCCTTGACTGAGGCGGCGCCCGAAGAGGCCGCGAAACCCCCGAATTATCGTCGCGGCGGCTGCTCGCGGTCAATTCAAACGGTATCCCGCCCGCCACCGTGCGATCCTATCGCCATGTCGAACCCCCTGAATTCCGCCACTTACCTGCTCTCCGCCCATACCCCGCGCCAGTTGCCGGAGGATGGCGGCTTCGAAGTGGCCTTCGCCGGCCGTTCCAATGCCGGCAAGTCCAGCGCCCTCAACGCACTGGTCAACCACAACCGGTTGGCCCGCGTGTCCAAGACGCCCGGCCGCACCCAGCAGCTGGTGTTCTTCCAGGTCCAGCCGGACCGCTATCTGGTCGACTTGCCCGGGTACGGGTATGCGAAGGTGCCGCAGGACCTGCAGGCGCACTGGCAGGCCTTCATCGATCGCTACTTCCGCACCCGCGACGCGCTGAAAGGCCTGGTGGTGGTGATGGACATCCGCCATCCGCTGAAGGAGTACGACCGGCAGATGCTGGGCTACGCCGTCCAGCGCGGCCTGCCGGCGCATGCGTTGCTGACCAAGGCGGACAAGCTCGGTCGCGGCCAGCAGGGCAATGCCCTGCAGGCGGTGAAGAAGGAGCTGTTCTCCGCCTTCGGCGATACGGTCAGCGTGCAGACGTTTTCCGCCGAGTCGAAGCAGGGCGTGGACGAGGCCCGCATGATCGTGGGCAACTGGCTGGAACTGTCCTGAGCCGGAACTCAGACGCTGACGTGGAAGAGGCGGCCCACGGCCGCGGCAGCCGCCATCGCCATCGCGCCCCAGAAGCCGACCCGCCACGCGCCGCGAAGAACCGGGGCACCGCCGACCCTGGCGGCCAATCCGCCTGACACCAGCAAGCCCGCCAGGGTCGCCACGGTGGTGACCAGCGCGACCCTGTCCGGTGGCGCCAGCAGCGTCGTCGCGATCGGCAGCAGGGCACCGACCGTGAAGGCAGCGGCCGACGCCAGCGCCGCCTGCACCGGACGTGCACGCAGCGCCTCGGTGATGCCGAGTTCGTCGCGCATGTGCGACGCCAGCGCGTCATGCGCGGTCAGCTGCTGGGCGACCTGCCGCGCCAGCACCGGATCCAGACCCCGCTTGACGTAGATCTGCGCTAGCTCCGCCAGTTCGCCGTCCGGCATCTCGCGCAGCTCGCGGGTTTCGACGGCGAGCGCGGCGGCTTCTGCGTCGGCCTGCGACTGCACCGAAACATATTCGCCGGCCGCCATCGACATGGCGCCCGCGACCAGGCCGGCCACGCCGGTCACGAGGATGGTCGACGCGCTGGCCCCGCTGGCGGCGACACCGACCACCAGGCCGGCGACCGAGACGATGCCGTCATTGGCGCCCAGCACGGCCGCGCGCAGCCAGCCGACACGGTCGGTGCGATGGCGTTCGCGATGGCGCGGTGCGGTGTCGCGGGCGGGGTGCGTCATGCGCGCAGCGTACGCCCGGCAAGGTCGGGCGTCGATCCGCCCCATCGCGTCCATGGATGGGATGCTGCGGCGTTGTCGTGGCGATGCTGGCGTGCAGGCGGCCACGTTATAGTGCCGGCMCTGCCACGCTGGCACGCCGGCGTCGCGTCCCCCTTGCGAGTCCCGCCCTTGTCCAGTCCCAGCCACGTCGCCGACACGCTGATCACCGACCGCACCCAGTTGGTGGAATACATCGCCTCGGGCGAGAAGCCCGCGCAGGACTGGCGCATCGGCACCGAGCACGAGAAGTTCGGCTTCCGCCTGGACGACCTGCGGCCGCCGACCTTCGATGGCGACCGCGGCATCGAAGCGCTGCTGAAAGGCCTGACCCGCTTCGGCTGGGAAGCCATCGAAGAGAAGGGTCGCGTGATCGCACTGTCGAAGGATGGCGCCTCGGTCACGCTGGAGCCGGCGGGACAGCTGGAACTCTCGGGTGCGGCGCTGGAGACCCTCCATGAAACCTGCGTCGAAGTCGGCACGCACCTGAAGGAAGTGAAGCAGGTCGCCGACGAACTGCAGCTCGGCTTCCTCGGCATGGGCTTCCAGCCCAAGTGGCGCCGCGACGAGATGCCGTGGATGCCSAAGGGCCGCTACMAGATCATGAAGTCGTACATGCCCAAGGTCGGCCASCTCGGCCTGGACATGATGACGCGCACCTGCACGGTGCAGGTCAACCTGGACTACGCCAGCGAAGCGGACATGGTGAAGAAGTTCCGCGTGTCGCTGGCGCTGCAGCCGGTGGCCACGGCGCTGTTCGCCGACTCGCCGTTCACCGAGGGCAAGCCGAACGGCTACCAGAGCTACCGTTCGCACATCTGGACCGACACCGACGGCGACCGCACCGGCATGCTGGACTTCGTCTTCGAGGACGGCTTCGGTTACGAGCGCTACGTCGACTACCTGCTCGACGTGCCGATGTATTTCTCCTACCGCGACGGCATCTACCACGATGCCAGCGGCAAGTCGTTCCGTAGGTTCCTGCGTGGAGAGCTGGATGTGCTGCCGGGTGCGCTGCCCACGCTGCGCGACTGGTCGGACCACATGACCACCGCCTTCCCGGAAGTGCGGATGAAGAAGTTCCTGGAGATGCGCGGCGCGGACAGCGGTCCCTGGAATCGCATCTGTGCACTGCCCGCGTTCTGGGTGGGCCTGTTGTACGACGATGCCGCACTCGATGCGGCCTGGGACCTGGTCAAGGATTTCTCGCTGGCCGAGCGCCACGCGTTGCGCGACGGCGTGCCGAAGCACGCGTTGAAGCTGCCCTTCCGCGACGGCACCGTCCGCGACCTGGCCCGCGAGGCCGTGAAGATCGCCATCGGCGGCCTGCAGCGCCGCGCGCGCCTCAACAGCAAGGGCGTGGACGAAGCCGGCTTCCTCGATGCGCTGGTCGAGATCGTCGAGGCCAACGAGACCCCGGCCGAGCGCAAGCTCGCCCTCTTCCACGGCGAGTGGAACGGCGACATCGACGGCGTGTTCCGCGACTTCGCGTACTAGGCGGGATCCCGGGCGCAGCCTGTCCCGGGTCGCCGTTGTTTTGCGTTGCTCACCCTTGAAGTGGACGTATCCGGCGCATGCCGGATCCGGTCACGCAGGGGGCCGCGGCAGGGTGCCGGGGCGCACATCCGCGAGCGATGCATGGATCAGGTACCGGTCACCCAGTTGCTGAAGCGCGCGCGCGAGGGTGACGTGCGGGCGGCCGATGCGGTGTTCGCCAGCCTCTACGACGAGCTCAAGCGTGCCGCCCACCTCCAGCTGCGCCGGCACCACGACAACCTCGACACCACGGTGCTGGTGCACGAAACCTATCTGAAGATGGCGACGGGCGAACGCCTGGCGGCCAACGATCGCGCGCACCTGCTGGCGATGTCGGCGCGCGCGATGCGGCAGGTGCTGGTGGACCACGCGCGCATCGCGCATGCCCAGAAGCGCGGCGGCGGCGTGGAAGCGCTGACGTTGACCGCGCGGCTGGGCGGCGGCGAACGGGCGGTGGTCGAAGTGCTGGCGCTGGACGAGCTGCTGGATGCCCTGCAGCAGGCCGATGCGCGCGCGGCGCAGATCGTGGAGCTGCGTTATTTCGGTGGCTACGAAGAAGCCGAGATTGCGCAGATGCTCGGCGTCAGCGAGCGTACCGTGCGGCGCGACTGGCGCGCGGCGCGCGCTTTCCTGCTCGCGGAGCTGGGCAAGTGAGCGAGGGCGGGCCCGAACGTCGCCGGCAGGCGCTGGCGCTGTTCCGCGAGGCGGTGGAGATCGCGCCGACCCAGCGCGACGCATGGCTCGCGGGTGCCTGCGGCGGCGACGCCGCGCTGCGGGCCGATGTGGATGCACTGCTGGCCGCGGACGCGAGCGGCACGGAACCGTTCGCCGGCGATGCGCTGGCCTGGGGCCGTGCGTTCCGCGACGAGCACGGCGACGTGGCACGCGATGCGCTGGTCGGCCGCAGCATCGGTCCCTGGCGCCTCACCGGCATCCTCGGCCATGGCGGCATGGGCGCCGTCTACCGCGTCGACCGCGACGACGGCGCCTACGCGCAGCATGCCGCGCTGAAGCTGATCCGCGCCGGCACCGACTCGCAGGCGGCGCGCGAACGCTTCCTGCGCGAGCGGCAGATCCTCGCCCGGCTGCGCCATCCGAACATCGCCACGCTGCTCGACGGGGGCATCAGCAGCGAAGGCGACCCGTGGTTCGTGATGGAACTCGTCGACGGCGAGCCGATCGACCGCTGGTGCGACACGCGGCAGCTAGGCCTGCGCCAGCGCATCGTGCTGTTCCTGCAGGTGGTCGATGCGGTCCGCCATGCGCATCGGAACCTGGTCGTCCATCGCGATCTGAAACCCTCCAACCTGCTGGTGGATGCCGACGGGCGGGTGAAGCTGCTCGACTTCGGCATCGCCAAGGAACTCGCCGATACGCGCGCAGTGACGGTCGACCGCGCGCTGACCTTCGAATACGCCTCGCCCGAGCAACTGCTCGACGCACCCATCACCACCGCCACCGACCTGTGGCAACTGGGCGTGGTGCTGCACCGCCTGCTGGCGGGCGCGCATCCGTTCGGGGTGACGCGCGAAACGCCGGTGGCGCACCAGCTGCAGCAGCTCGATCGCGATCCGGAGCCACTGACGCGGGCGGCGTCGCACGCCAGCAGCGAGCAGGCCGCGCAGCGCGGAGGCCACACCCCGGCATCGCTCGCACGCGCGTTGCGGGGAAGCCTGGCGCAGATCGTGCAGGCCTGCCTGCGCCGTGATCCGGAAGCGCGCTATGCCTCGGCGGACGTATTGGCGAACGATCTGCGCGCCTGGCTCGACGACCGGCCGATCAGCGCGGTGCCTTTGTCGCGGGTCGACCGCGCGTTGCTGTGGCTGCGACGCAACCGCGCCCTGGCGGCGGCGTCGGGCATCGTCGCGGTGGCGTTGCTGGCCGGTACGGGCGTCGCCGTGTGGCAGGCCCGCGAAGCACGCGCGCAGGCGCGTATCGCCGAGCATGAGGCTGCGAACGCACGGGCCACGCTGGCGTTCCTCTCCGATACGCTGGCGGCCGCCTCGCCCGAACAGGCCGGCAGCAGGGAAGTCAGCGTGCGCCAACTGCTCGACCAGGCGCAGGCCAAGCTCGAACAGCGCACCCTGGATCCCCAGGTCAGGCAACCGGTCCAGCGGATGCTCGGCCGTTTGTACCTGGCGATCGGGGAGCAGCAGGCCGCCGTCGACGTGTTCGCGGCGGGGCTCGAGGGCGTCGAGCCGCAGCAGCGGGACGAAGCGCTCGCGCTGGCCGATGACCTGGTGGCCTATTCGGATGCACTGGCCGATCTGGAGCACAACGCCGAGGCGTTCGCGGCAGCCGAGCAGGCCGTGGCGTTGCGAAGACGTTTCGCGCCCGACGATCCCGAGCAGCAACTGCGCGCGATGGCGCATCTCACGCTGGGCCATGTCGAGAAGTTCGGCCTGGACGCCTGCCGGAAGCGGGCCGAGGCGTCGCTCGCGTTCGCCAAGCAGATGTACGATCCGCCGGTCGACATCGTGCTCGATATCTACTCCGACATCAGCACCGCCGCCAACTTCCAGAACGATCGGCGCCGCCTGCTTTCGGTCAGCCGCGAGGGACTGGCGTATGCCGATCAGCATGGCATCGCCGCCCATTCACCGGTGCGGCAGTCCCTGACCCGCGGCCTGGTCGCCGGGCTGGTGCTGGAGGGCCGGTCCGGGGAAGCGGAACAGGTGATCCGCAAGGCGATCGCCGACGGCGAGAAGACCGGCGGGTACGGCGGTGCCAGCGAAACCGTGCTCTACCAGACGCTCGCGGAAACCCTGATCGGTCAAGGACGCTACCGCGAGGCGCTGCTTGCGCTGGACAGGAGTTACGCCCTGTCCAGCCAGGCCGGCGAGGGGCCGCGCAACCTGGCCATGGCGCTCACCAACATCGCCACGCTCAACCTCATGTACGGCGACTACGCGACTGCCCTGGCACGCTCCACGCAGGGCATGGCACGACTGCTGGAGGCGGAGGTTCCGCCTGACGATACGTTCCGCCGCAGCGCGGAGCGCACGCACGCGCGCGTGCTGATCGCCAACGACCGGTTCGATGACGCGGCCCGCCAGCTCGACAGCCTGCTGGAACGCGCGCGGCGCCTGGATGGCGAGGACTCCGAGGAGTACGCACTGGTGCTTGGCGACCAGCTCGGCCTGTATCGCCGGATCGGCGATGTGGCGCGCGGGGTCCCGTTGCTGGCCGACCTGCGCCTCCGCATGACACGGCGTGGCGTGCCCCAGACGCACGAACAGTTCGGTCACTTCTTCGGTTACGAGGCAGCCTTCGACCGCATGCGCGGCGACGCGGGACGGGCGGAGCAGCACCAGCGCGAAGCGGTCCGCCGGCTCGCGTCCAGCGCAAGCGCCGTCGACGCGGCGATCGCGCGCGCCACCCTGGCCGGCGACGTCGCGGTGCGCGGCGACAGGGCGCAGGCGAAGGAGCTCCTGGCCATCGCCCTGCCGGTATTGCGCGCTGCGTTGCTGCCGGGCGAGCGTAATCTCGCCRCGGCGGAACGGCTGGCCACCACGCTGTGAACCCGCGAGCGCGCTACTGCTCGCAGGGCGCGATCGGCGTCAGCGTGTAGCGCTCCGTCCCGCTGTTGCAGCGCGTGCCCATCGGCGTCTTCACGCACCCGTTGCCTGATCCGGTCAGCGTGCCTCCGCGCTCGTCGGCCGAGACGGAATACGTGCCATTGCCGTAGACGCCGACGCCGCCCATGTTGCCCTGATAGCGGTAGGTCCCGCCCTCCTCGCTGCTCGGCGTGAAGGTCACCACATTGCCGCCTCCGCTGATCGTGAACGGCTCGCCGAGGTTGCAGACGGTGCCGGTCCCGTAGAACGCATCCAGCCCGCCTGCCGCGGTGTAAGCCTGCGGGCGCTTGGTGTCGAAGGCCAGCGTCGCGCGTCCCACGCCGCGCTTGCTGCGCGCTTCGAACGTGATGCTGGCCTCTTCGTTCTTCTTGTCCGGCCCCGCATAGGCGTACTTCGCATCCGCCGGCACCTTGCCGCCCGCGGGCTGCAGGCTCGCGCCGCCGCTGAGCGTCGCGGTCACCRTGCCGCCGGCGGGCGCGCCATCGGACTTCGCGCGCGGAATGGCCTCCAGATCGAACGCGGTGCTCGGGCGGATGCCCTTGCGCTTGCCGGGATTGCTGGTGACCTTGAGCTCCACGCAGCGGCCGCTTTCCCACGGCCCTCCGCCCTGGCCGACACCGCGCAGCATCATCTCGGCGACCATCTGCAGGTAGACGAAGGACTGCTCGGCCAGCTGCGCCGCGTGCTTCACTTCATCCATGCGGAAGATGCTGAAGCCGCTATGGTCGCCGAAATCCTCGTAGCCGCTGCCGGGCGAACGTCCGTAGCCCATCCTGACGTCGAAGGACTGCGGCTTGCCGCCGACCGTGCCGCCTGCGGACATGGTCATGCTCGCCGTCGATCCGGCATTGTCCTGGATCAGGTGCGCATCGTTGTCTAGGAACCGTTCGAGCTTGAATTCACTGCGCACATGTCCGCCCGCACCGGCCTGGCCGACGACGTTCATCTGCGAATCCACGTTCAGCGTCACCGTCAGCTTGCCTTCCGCATCCGGGCAGGCGTCGATGTGGACCTTGATCTTCATCTTGCCCGACAGCCCGTCGGTGGCCTTGCCGTCGAATTCCAGCGTCTGGTCCAGCGAACCGTCGGCACCGAAGTGCAGTTCCGCACCGCCCTTCCCGTCCTTGTCGGCGCCCAGCTTCACCGGTCCGGCCTTGACCAGGTCGGCCAGCTGTTCGTCCGACATGGTCTGCACCGCGCCATTGACCATGCCGCCGGCGATCAGGCCGCCGAAGGCGCCCACCGCGAGGCCGGTGAAGCCGGCATCCAGGCCGCTGCCATCGAAGGCCGCGGGGATCATCCGCGGCACATCGGCCTGCGTGCCGCGCAGGGCGCGCTCGTTCTGCTCGCCCCATGCCCTGAGCGCCGCCACCGCGTTCGCTTCGCCACCCAGCGCATCGACCATGCCGGTGGCTTCCATCACCCGGTAGTGCACCAGGTAATCGAACAGCGCCATCTTTCGAAGCGTGGCGTCGGGCTCCGAGGCGCGGAATGCATCCCTCTGCGCG
>NZ_JBGFFG010000111.1:0-8774 GCF_056175765.1 Pseudoxanthomonas sp. LjRoot204_2
GAAGGAAGCCCGCGCCGCGCTGAAGCTCGATCCGGGTTCGGCGGATGCGCTTACCCTCCTGGCCGTGAGCGAGGATCGCCAGGGGCGCCTGCAGAGTGCAGGGGAGCTCTATCGGCGTGCGGCTGACGTGGCGCCCCGCGATGGGTCGACACAGAACAACTATGGCACTTGGCTGTGCGCCAACGGATTTGCGGCGGAGTCGCTCGTCTGGTTCGATCGTGCGGTCCAGGCGCCCGGCTATGCGACGCCGGCCGCCGCMCTGGCGAACGCCGGAAGCTGCGCGCTGAAGGCGGGCCAAGTGGAGCGCGCGTCGCGYGACCTGCGTCAATCGCTGGCCATGGATTCCGCGAACGCCGTGTCGCTGGAAGCCATGGCCGAGCTCGAGTTCCGTCGCCAGCAGTACCTGTCGGCCCGCGCGTTCGTGGAGCGCAGGCTTGCGGCTGGCCCGGCCAGCCCGGCGGTGTTGAAACTCGCATCACAAATTGAAGAAAGACTCGGCGACAAGGCCGCTGCCAGTCGATATGTTCAGCGGATTCGGGCGGAGTTCCCCGACGCGCAGGACGTCAATTCTGGGGGAAATGCAGGGCCATGATGCAATCGGTAGTCGGGGATGTGTCTCCGTCGCAGGGGTGCGGCGAGGCGTTGAAGCAGGCACGCGAGCAGGCCGGCCTGTCGGTTCAGGAGGCCAGTACGCGGCTCAAGATGCCGGTGAAGGTGCTTCAGGCGCTCGAGGCCGGCCAGTGGGAGCAGTCCGGTGGCGCGGTGTTCGTGCGCGGGCAATTGCGCAGCTATGGCCGACTTCTGAAGGTGGACGTCGAGCCGTTCCTGCAGCAGGCGGACGCCGTGGTGTCCAGGCCGGCCGAACTGGTCAGCCATTCGCATACGCCCCGCGTCCAGTACGTGTTCGAGAGTTTCAAGCGGCGTGCCGTCTATGTCGTGCTGACCCTGGTGATCGCCACCCCGGTGTGGATGGCGCTGCGACCCACCGCGGGGCCTGGCCCCGATGCGGCAACGGCCTCGCTGGATGTCGTTCCGGCGTCCAACCGCTCCGGTGAAGCAGGCGCAGAGGTTTCTGCGCCCGCCAGTCGGCCGCACGCTGCGCCTTATGTCGCGTCCCTGACTCCGGTGCCGCGCGCTGCGCCGTCGTGGTTGACCTTGACGTTCAAGGGCGACAGCTGGGTGGAAGTGAATGCACCCGACGGTCGCAAGGTCGAGCACGCATTGCTGCGTGCAGGCGAAGAGCGTCGTTATGCGCAGGGCGAAGTCGGGCGCGTAAAACTGGGCGACGCGACGGCGGTCGAGGTTCAGCAAGCCGGGAGTACGGTGGACTTGGCGCCGTACCAGCGAGCGAACGTTGCACGCTTTACGGTATCCTCTGAGGGTTCCCTGGCGCCGGTCGTTGACTGACCCGCGTGCGGGTCTGTCCAACCTAGACCGAGACCCCGCATGAGACGGGGCAAGAGAGCGCATGGCGATTGATGAT
The DNA here is from genome assembly GCF_056175765.1 of Pseudoxanthomonas sp. LjRoot204_2. Classification (NCBI taxonomy): domain Bacteria; kingdom Pseudomonadati; phylum Pseudomonadota; class Gammaproteobacteria; order Lysobacterales; family Lysobacteraceae; genus Pseudoxanthomonas; species Pseudoxanthomonas sp. LjRoot204_2. Next base: position 1,484 of record NZ_JBGFFG010000111.1, read on the forward strand.
CTGCTCGACGAGCACGAACAAAGCGAACGTGTCCGCAGCTGGCTGAGGAGCAACGGTGCCGGCCTGCTGGGCGGCGTGGTCCTCGGCCTCGGCGTGATTCTGGGCTGGCAGTGGTGGCAGAAGGATCGGGCCGCCAAGCAGGAACAGGCCTACCAGGGTTACCAGACGGCCGTCGAAGGTCTCGCCAAGGGAGATCTGAAGCAGGCGGCGGGCGCGGTGGATGCGCTGGTCAAGGCAGACGAACTTTATGCGGACGCGGCCGGCCTTCAATTGGCGAAGGCGCAGCTCCAGGCGGGTGAGCGCGATGCCGCCATCGCCACCCTGCGCGCGCTGACGCCCGATGAGGCGCTCCGTCCGTTGGTCAACCTGCGCCTGGCGCGGCTGCTGATCGACGCCGGCAAACATGATGAAGCACTGACCTTGCTCGCCAAGGCAGACGATGCCTCGAGTCTGGAAGTGCGCGGCGATGCGCTGCTTGCGACGGGCAAGGTGAAAGAGGCGCAGGAGGCCTATACCCGCGCGCTCACGACGCTGGATGCGGTTTCTCCGCAGCGCAGGCTGGTCGAACTCAAGCTGATCGACGCCGGCGGCACGCCGCCGAAGTCGGGGGGTGCGGCATGATGCGCCCGATTTCCCCGGTCGTCCGTCTGGCCGCCGCCGCCGCGCTCGTTGCGGCACTCGGTGGCTGCAGCACCGTCAAGGGCTGGTTCTCCGGCAAGGACAAGGAAGGCGAGAAGCCGGTCGAACCGGCTGAACTCGTTGACGTGACGCCCACCGTGACGGTCGCGAAACTGTGGAGCGCCAATGTGGGCAAGGGCGAAAAACGCCTTGGCCTGCAGCAGGCCCCCGTGGTCGATGGTGGCCGCGTCTATGCCGCCGCCGTGGAGGGCGGCGTACGCGCCTTCGACCTGCAGTCCGGCAAGCAGGCATGGCAGTACAAGTCCGACCTGCGCCTGTCCGGCGGGCCCGGTGCGGGGAACGGCCTGGTCGTCGTGGGCACCCTCGATGGCCAGGTGATCGCACTGGATGCGGCCACGGGCGCCGAGAAGTGGCAGGCCAAGGTGCCGAACGAAGTCATCGCGGCGCCCGTCGTCGGCGACGGCGTGGTGTTCGTCCGCAGCAACGATGGGCGCGTGACGGCGTTGGCGGCGGATACGGGCGAACGCCGCTGGTTCTGGACGAACGAACTTCCCAGCCTGACCGTGCGCGGCAATGCGCCGTTGGTCGTCGGCCCTGGCATCGTGTTCACGGCGGGCGACGACGGCACGGTCACCGCGCTTTCGGCGAGCGATGGCCGGTCGATGTGGACCCAGACGGTCGGCACGCCGGAAGGGCGCAGCGAACTTGAGCGCATGGCGGATGTCGATGGTGCGCCGGTGCTCGAAGGCACCACGCTGTACGCGACCAGCTACAAGAAGGAAACGGTCGCGATCGAAGGGCCCTCCGGCCGTCCGCTCTGGACGCGCGACAACGGCGGCGTCGGCGGGCTGGCGGTGACCAGCAGCGCCGTCCTCGTGTCGGATCCTGCCGGAACGGTATGGGCGCTCGACAAATACAGCGGCAGTGCCCTGTGGTCCAACACTACGCTGGCACGCCGCTCGCTCACCGCCCCGACGATGCACGGCGACTACGCCGTGGTAGGCGATTACGACGGTTATCTTCACTGGCTGAAGACGGACAACGGCGAAGTGGCGGCGCGCGCGCGCGTGGGCGGCAAGGCCATCCGAGGCAAGCCGGTCGCCGCAGACGGGATCCTGGTGGTCCAGGACGTGGAAGGCGGGCTGACGGCCTTCGGCTTCAAGTGATCCATCAGGGGGAGTGGCCACGCCACCTCCCCCTCGTAGACGAAAAGGGCCGCATTGCGGCCCTTTTTCGCGGAGGGGGGCGTATTCCGATACCATGGTCGCCCCTTGCCTGACCGGACCGGTCGCGCCTTCCGCGCGATGCCGGGCGCCCGGCGCCCCTCATTCCTCACGGTTGCTCCCTGCATGTTGCCCCTCGTCGCCCTGGTGGGCCGTCCCAACGTTGGCAAATCCACCCTGTTCAATGCGTTGACGCGCAGTCGTGACGCGCTGGTGCACGATCAGCCGGGCGTGACCCGCGACCGCAATTACGGCGTCTGCCGCCTGGACGAGGACGTCCCGTTCCTGGTCGTCGATACCGGCGGCATCGCCGGCGAAGAAGAGGGGCTGGCCGGCGCCACGGCACGACAGGCGCGTGCGGCGGCTGAAGAGGCCGACCTGGTCCTGTTCATCGTCGATGGTCGTGAAGGCGCTTCCGCGCTCGACGACGAGATCCTCGCCTGGCTTCGCAAGACGGCCCGTCCGACCTTGCTGGTCATCAACAAGATCGATGGCATCAATGAGACCACCGCGCTCGCGGACTTCGCGCGCTACGGCTTCGCCGATGTCATCACCATTTCCGCCACGCACCGCCAGGGTATCGACGACCTGCTGGAGGAGGTGCACCAGCGGCTGCCGGAGGAAGGCGCGACGGCAGGCCTGGACAACGATCCGAACCGCATGCGCATCGCCTTCGTCGGCCGTCCCAACGTCGGCAAGTCCACGCTGGTGAACCGGCTGCTGGGCGAGGAGCGCATGATCGCCTCCGAAGTGCCGGGGACCACGCGCGATTCGATCGCCGTGGACATGGAGCGCGACGGTCGCCAGTACCGGCTCATCGATACCGCGGGCCTGCGCCGCAAGGGCAAGGTGGAAGAAGCGGTCGAGAAGTTCAGCGTGGTCAAGACGCTGCAGGCCATCGAACAATGCCAGGTGGCCGTACTGCTGCTGGATGCGACCGAAGGCGTGACCGACCAGGACGCCAGCGTGCTCGGCGCGGTGCTCGATGCCGGACGCGCACTGGTGGTGGCGATCAACAAGTGGGACGGGCTGACCGCCTACCAGCGCGAACAGGCCGAAGCGTTGCTCGCCCGCAAGCTGGGATTCGTGGAATGGGCCGAGGTGGTGCGCATCTCCGCGCTGCACGGTTCGGGGCTGCGCGAGCTGTTCAAGGCCATCCATCGCGCGCATGCGTCGGCCACGAAGGAATTCGGCACCAGTGAAGTCAACAAGGCGCTCGAGATCGCCTACGAGACCAATCCGCCGCCCAGCATCCGCGGGCATGTCTCCAAGTTGCGCTATGTGCATCCGGGCGGGGCGAACCCGCCGACCTTCATCGTGCACGGCACGCGCCTGAAGGTGCTGCCGGAGTCGTACAAGCGTTACCTAGAGAACTTCTTCCGCAAGCGCTTCAAACTGGTGGGCACGCCCGTGCGTTTCGTCTTCCGCGAGGGCGCGAACCCCTACGAAGGCAAGAAGAACGTGCTGACCGAGAAGCAGATCGCCAAGAAGCGCCGCCTGATCCGGCACGTCAAGCGCGGCAAGTGACGGGCTACCCGACCCGCATCGATTTCGCCACCGCTGCGGAGATCGTCCGCAGCGTCGTCGCCAACCGCATGCTGAAGGCCGAGCGCGTACCCGTCACGCGCGCCAGCGGCCGCATACTGGCCGAAGACATCATCTCGCCGATCGCGCTGCCCCCGTTCGACAACAGTCGCATGGACGGCTTTGCGTTCGCACATGCCAGTCTGGCCGGGGATGGCACGACGTCGCTGCGCTTGATCGGTGAACAGTTCGCGGGTCGCCTGCAGAGCCTGGTGGTCGGCATCGGCGAATGCATCCGCATCACCACCGGCGCACCGTTGCCGGCGGGCGTCGATACGGTCGCCCTCAAGGAAGACTGCGTCGAGGAAGGTGGGGCTGTCCGCGTGCCGGCAGGTATCGCCCGCGGCGCAGACGTCCGTCCAAGTGGCGAAGATGTTCCTGCGGGCGTACGCGTCCTCGAGCACGGGCAATGGCTGACGCCGGCGCGGGCGTCGCTCGCCGCCGCCCTCGGCATCGCATCGCTCACCGTCGCCCAGCGCCCGACCGTTGCGGTGTTCACCACCGGCGACGAACTGGTCGAGCCAGGCCTGGCGTTGGCGCCCGGCCAGATCTACAACAGCAATCGCGAGCTGCTGATGGGGCTGTTGCGGGCGGAAGGTCTTGAGCCGACCGCGTGGCCGTCGCTGCCTGACGATCCGGAGCGCATGAAGACCTTGTTGGCCGATGCCGCGGCGGCGTTCGACGTGGTCATCACCTGCGGTGGCGTGTCCGCGGGCGAGAAGGACCATCTCCCCGGCTTGCTTGCCGCGCATGGCCGCATCCACTTCTGGAAGGTGCGGATGAAGCCGGGCATGCCGGTCTTGTTCGGCGAAATGGATCGCGCGCTGTTCCTGGCACTGCCGGGAAATCCGGTGTCCGTGCTGGCGACCTTCCTGACGCTCGGCCGCGGCCTGCTGGACGGCATGCAGCGTCGCCGCGAACCCCGGACGCAGTGGACAGCGGTATTGGGAGCACCCTGGCGGAAATCCCACGAGCGCCTGGAGTTCCTGCGCGGTTGGCTGGCCAGCACGGCGGATGGCCGCTTGCAGGTCATGCCCAATGCGGCCGATGCCTCGCATCACTTGCGGGGCGCGGCCGACAGCAATGCCCTGATCGTGCTGCCGGAAGGCGCGCGCGACTATCGCGCCGGCGACATCGTCGAGGTGATCGCCTGCTGAGGCCGACCGCGCCGCGACTTGCGCGATAATCGCCGCATGGCCATCCGTGAAATCGATCCCCGGGACGTTGCCGCGCTGCTTGCGCAGGGCAGTGTGTTCATCGACGTGCGCGAGGAGCACGAGCGCGCCGGCGGGCAAGCCGAGGGCGTGCGCGGCATCGCCAAAGCCGCACTCGAAGGCGATCCCGCCGCGCACCTTCCGGACCGCGCTGCCAGCATCGTGCTGATCTGCCAGAAAGGCGGCCGTTCGCTGGAGACGGCACGCGTACTCGAAGCGGCGGGCTATACCCGACTGGCCTCCGTCGCGGGCGGAACGTCGCGCTGGATGGACGAGCATCGTCCCATGGTCGTGCCTGCGATGTCTGCGGACGCGCGTGATTTCAACGAGCGCTATTCGCGGCACCTGCTGCTGCCCGAGGTCGGCGACGCCGGCCAGCGACGCCTGCAGAAGTCGCGGGTCCTGATGATCGGTGCCGGCGGTCTGGGTTCGCCAGCCGCGTTCTACCTGGCGGCTGCCGGGGTAGGGCAGTTGCGGATCGCGGACGATGATGTGGTCGACCGCAGCAACCTGCAGCGGCAGATCCTGCACACCGAGGCGCGCATCGGCGAGCCGAAGGTCGCCTCGGCACGGGCAACGCTCGCGGCGCTCAACCCGCGCACGCAGGTGGACGCGGTGGCGGAGCGTGTCACCGCCGACAACGTCGAACGGCTGCTGGAAGGGGTGGACGTCGTGCTGGATGGCGCCGACAACTTCCCGGCCCGCTACCTGCTCAACGATGCCTGCGTGAAGCTCGGCAAGCCGCTGGTGTATGGCGCCGTGCAGCGTTTCGAGGGCCAGGTGAGCGTGTTCGACGCGGGACGCCATCGCGGCGAACAACCTTGCTATCGCTGTCTGTTCCCCGAGCCTCCATCGCCCGAATTCGCACCGAACTGCGCCGAAGCCGGCGTGCTGGGCGTGCTGCCCGGCGTGATCGGCCTGCTGCAGGCCACGGAAGTGGTCAAGTTGCTGCTGGGGGTCGGTGACACGCTGGCGGGCCGGCTGCTGCACTTCGATGCGCTGGCCATGCGCTTCCGCGAGACCCGCCTGCGCCACGATCCTGACTGCCCCGTGTGTGCCGCCGGGAGACCCTTTCCCGGCTATATCGATTACGCGGCATTCTGCCGGGCGAGCTGATCAGTCCAGCGGGCGCATCCGCAGGCCATCGCGGAACTGGCGGGGCGTGATGCCCGCGTCGCGCTTGAACGCGGCGCTCAGGTGGCTGTGGCTGGCGAAGCCGCACGCGAGGGCGATGGCGGTGATGTCATCGTTCCGGTTTAGCAGGTACCAGCGTGCGCGGCGCAACCGCTGCGCCAGGATGTATTGCGCCGGCGTGGTGCCGAACGTGCGGCGGAAAGCGATGAGCAACTGGTGCACGCTCATGCCGGCGAGCGCCGCGAGCGTGGACAGTGCGATGCGTTCACCGAGGACGGTTTCGATGTGGTCGCTGAGTCGCCGTGCAACGTGCGGCGACAGCACGACGGGCGAAGTGACCGGCGTGGCCGGCAGCCGGTAGGCGTCGTAGAGGTGCTGTCGCAGCAGCAGCTGCAGGCGCTCGGCCATCATCGCCGACAGGTCGTCGCCCTGCTGGCTGAGCCGTACAAGGCGAGCGACGCTGTAGTGCAGGAATTCATCGCGATGGCCGAGTCGCGGCATCAGGCCCTCGATCGCGGCGCGGCGATCGGTCCCCATGTCCACCTCGGCGGTGGGCGAAACGCGCAGCTCCGCGTACGTGATGATCTGGCCGGATGCCTGGCTGGCATAGCGCTTTCCGGCAGGCACCAGCCAGATGTCGCCCGGCGAGGGAGGCATGTGGGTGGCGCCGACTCCTTCGATCTCGGTATCGAGTTCGCGCATGGTTCCGCCGAGATGGACGATGACGGTGTGACGCGGCTCATCGATGGACCAGAGCGTGCGTTGGCGTATGTCTTCCTTGCACAGCAGCACTTCCACGCCCGGCCAGTGCGCTTGCGCCAGCACGCGGTACTGCGGCGTCTGGCCGGGTTCTGGATCAGTGGCGGTCGCGTGGGCATCGTGCGCGTCATTAATGTGAGTCGAGGCCGGAGAATTTGATAGCGCAGGGGACATCGTGAAAGCCCGCCGGAATGCGTTCACCTCATCTTAGGCGCGCCTCGCCGCTCTTGCCCACCCTGTCGATGGGCATCGCCGCGAAGGTCCGTCCCAAGCCAGGAGCATTTCCATGACTGATCATTCCATCCGGGGCAAGGTCGCCCTGATCGCCGGAGGCGCCAAGAATCTCGGCGGCCTGATCGCCCGTGACCTCGCGCAGCAAGGCGCTGCCGCCGTTGCGATCCACTACAACAGCGACGCGACCCATGCCGACGCCGAGAGGACCATCGCCGCGGTCCGCGATGCCGGCGCCCGCGCCGTCGCGATCCAGGGCGATCTGACCACGGCGGGCGGCGTCGAGCGCCTGTTCGCCGACGCCATCGCGATGGTGGGCAGGCCGGATATCGCCATCAATACGGTCGGCAAGGTATTGAAGAAGCCGATCACCGACATCTCGGAAGCCGAGTACGACGCAATGTCGGCGGTCAACGCAAAAGCGGCGTTCTTCTTCCTGAAAGAGGCTGGCAGACATGTCAACGACAACGGCAAGGTGGTCACCCTGGTGACGTCGTTGCTCGGAGC
>NZ_JBGFFG010000112.1:0-8728 GCF_056175765.1 Pseudoxanthomonas sp. LjRoot204_2
GAACATCATCAACACCATCCTGCCGTTCGACACCAAGAACGCAGTGAAATGGAATGCGTCCTACCTGTCCGGCTTCACCTCCGAGAAGCGCGATACCGACGTGGAGCAGTTGCGGCCGAAGCTGGAAGACCAGCTGCTGTCGATCGCGCGCGCACAGGTGGAGGACTCGGTGGGTCGCTACGATCGCGGCGTGCGCTGGGAGCAGGAGCGCCTGGACGTGCACGGCACGCGCTGGGTGTCGATGTACCTGCCGGTCTGGCTGTATTCGTACCACCAGCCCGGCAGCAACGGCGGCCTGCTGCACTACATCGCGGTCAACGGGCGCACCGGCGAGACGATGGGCAGCGTGCCGGTGCAGCAATGGAAACTGCTGCTGACCGCACTGACCGTGGGCACCTTCCTGGAGGGCATCGCCCTCTGGATCATCTGGGCAGGATCATGAGCGACGACAACGGCCTATGGCTGCTGGCGCTGGGCCCGACGGGCGCCGCGGCGCTGTACTGGGCCATCTACCGCTACTACCGGAACACCGACAAGTCGCACGCGTTCGAGCATGAGACGGACGTGGTGGCCAAGCCGGTGACCGGCACCGACCGCAAGATCGACGAGGTCAAGGGCACCCAGCGCACCCGCATCGACGGCGACAACGTGCGGGCGTACCGGCAGCGCGTGCAACGCGTGGGCGACGACGTCCGCTGACGACGCGTCGTGGCGGATGCGTAAAGGCGCGCCGCAGGCGGGGAAGCCCGCGGCGGTTGCGGCGCCCGACCTGCGGCTCGCCCGGCGCGACGTGTCCGGCGGTCCACGCCGGGACAGCGCTAGGACATTTCCAGCCTCGCGTGTGGCGACGCCCGGTGCGCGGCGCGGTACGCCGTCGGCGTGCAACCCATCGCCGCCTTGAAGGCCCGGTTGAACGGACCCAGCGACGCGAACCCGGCATCGCCGCTGATCTCCAGGATGGTCGCATCGTCGTCCGTATCCGCCAGCCGGCGGCATGCATGCGCGATGCGGTGGCGGTTGATCAGCTGATTGAAGTTGCGTTCGCCCAACCCCTGGCGGATCAGGCGACTTAGCCGGTGCTCGGCCGTGCCGAGGCGACGGGCAAGATCGGCGACCTTCAGGTCGGGCTCGCGATACACCTGCTGCGCGTCGAGATGGCGCTGCAACGCGCGCACTAGGCGCGCATCGTCCTCGCTGACCGTACCCACCGGCGCGCGCGCCGCACCGATGGTGTCCGGCGTGGAGAGCGGTGCGCGGCGGCGATGCCGGACTGCCGCATGGGTGAACAGGATCATCGCCATCGCGCAGACCGGAATCACGCCACTGCGCAGCGCCGCCAATGACGGGCTGGCGCTGGCCAGCGCCCCCAGCAGCGTGGTGCCCAGCACGCAGGCGGCGAACAGCAGCATGAAGGCGAGCCGCAGGCGGCGTTCGGCACGCGGCAAGGCCGACCAGTCGCCGCGCAGCGCTTCCAGGAAGGTCAGCACCAGCAGGGTGGAGCTGGCCAGCGTGAGCAGGCCGTCCACGCCCGATACCCACGACGACACCGTCCCCTGCGCAGCGAGGGTGCCGCCGCGGTAGGCGGCGATCAGGACGGCCACGCCACCGGCCACCAGCACGTGCACGCGCCCCACCCCGCCTTCGCCGCGGAACAGCGCCCGCGACACCAGCCAGAAGCCGTTGCACGTGGCGCTGCCACCGATTGCGACGGCCCACACCATCCACGCCGGGGCATCCGTCATCCACGGCGACATCAGCGAGAGCGCCATGGAGCCGCTGACGACCGCGAATATCACGTCCAGATCGCGCTTGGGCCGCTGCCAGAGCAGCACCAGCAACGACCCCACCGCGACCGCGACCGCCATGGCGGTCGCGCCTGCCTGCCAGCCTTGCATCGTGTCGTCCTCCCGGGTTGCGGCACAGCCTGCGGCACGCCCGCGCGACCTCCAAGCGCCATCGGTCATGCCAGGTGCGGGCATGCCGAATCGCCATGCCCATCCGGCTGGCCGATTTCCGAATCGGCGAGACGCCCTCCCGACGCCTGCGCATCTTGCCTGCCTTCCCTGTCCGGAGCTTCGCCATGCCCGTCCCGCGTTCCCCTGCGACCCCCTCGCGCTTCCTGTCCGCCGGCGCGACCGCCTGGTTCATCGCCGCCACCCTCGGGCAATGGGCCTTCGTCCTTTTCATCGTGCTGTTCTTCGGCGGGCCGGTGCTGGACGGCGACCTGTCCCCACTGAACGCCAAGCCGCATGTGACGGGCCATGTGCCCGGCGATGTGGCGGGCAACGTGCAGTTCGTCGGTCACGCCTTGCTGGCCGGCCTGGTGACCTTCGCCGGGGCGTGGCAGCTGGTCCCGGCGCTGCGGCGGCGCTGGCCTGCGGTGCATCGCTGGAACGGGCGCATGTTCCTGGCCGTCGCGCTGGTGGTGACGCTGACCGGGTTCTACCTGGTATGGGTGCGCGGCTCACAGCTGGGACCGGCCAGCAACCTCTCGATCTCGCTGAACGGGCTGCTGATCGTGGTGTTCGCGGTGCTCGCATGGCGGAGTGCACGCAGGCAGGAATTCGCGGCGCACCGTCGCCACGCGCTGCGGGCCTACCTGCTGGTCAACGGCGTCTGGTTCCTGCGCATCGGCATCATGCTCGCGGGCCTGGTGCTGGCGCCGCTGGGCATCCGGATCGATTACAGCGGCGCGCCCTTCCTGCTGGTCAGCTTCGGCAGCTGGATGGTGCCCATCGCCGTGCTGGCGCTGTACTTCCGCGTCGAGCGCTCGCCGCATGCGGGCCGGAAAGTGGCGATGGGCGGCCTGCTGGCGCTGCTGGCCCTGCTCACCGCCGCCGGCAGCCTGGCGGCCATCGCCTTCATGTGGTGGCCGTTCCTGTGACCGCCGGCGCGCCGGCATGCGGTCGCGCGGGCCATGGCCGGAACCCGCGCGGGCCATCGGCCGTCCGCTGCACGCCACGCCGCGTTCGGGCACACTGCGCGGCCGTCACGTGATTCGGCCGCGCGCCCGCACCCCACAAGGACTTCGTGAAGACCCCTGCCAGCCTGCTGATGCTGATCGACGAAGGCGTCATCGACGAGGTCCTGCGCCCGCTCAAGAGCGGCAAGGAGGCGGCCGTCTACGTGGTGCGGTCCGGCGACGACGTGCGTTGCGCGAAGGTCTACAAGGACATGGCGCAGCGCAGCTTCCAGAAGCGCGCGCAGTACCAGGAAGGCCGCAAGTCGCGCGGCAGCCGCGAGGCCCGCGCGGTCGCCACCGGCAGCCGCTACGGCCGCAGGCAGCAGGAAGCCGAGTGGAAGAACGCCGAGGTCGACGCGCTGTACCAGTTGCGCGAAGCCGGCGTGCGCGTGCCGGAACCCCATGGCTTCTTCCACGGGGTGCTGGTGATGGAACTGGTCACCGACGCCGAGGGCTTCTCCGCCCCGCGCCTGGGCGAAGTGGAACTGACCCCCGAACAGGCCCGCGCGTACCACGCCATCCTGGTGCGTCAGGTGGTGCGCATGCTGTGCTGCGGCCTGATCCATGGCGACCTGTCGGCGTACAACGTGCTGGTCGGTCCCGATGGCCCGGTGGTGATCGACTTCCCGCAGGTGGTCAGCGCCGCCGGCAACAACGCCGCCCGCAGCATGCTGCTGCGCGACGTCAACAACCTCACCGCCTCCCTCGGCCGTTGGGCGCCGGAGCTGCTCGATACGTGGTACGGCGAGGAAATGTGGGTGCTGTACGAAGCCGGCACGCTGCTGCCGGACACCCCCCTGACCGGCCGGTTCACCCCGGACGAACGCAGCGTCGACATCGACGGCGTGCGCGATGCGATCAACGACGCGCGCGAACTGGCGCTGATCCGCCAGCAGGGCCGCGAGGCCCAGGACGAGGATTGATCGGGCACCAGGTGGAACCGCGCCCGCGTCAGGCCCTTCGTGCCAGGYGACGCTCGATGTCCGCCATCACGCCTGGCAGCGCCGCCGCGTCGACCGGCGGCGAGAACCAGTACCCCTGCGCAGCGAAGCAGTGCAGCTTGCGCAGCGCCGTGGCGGTCTCGGCATCCTCCACGCCTTCGGCCACCACCTGCATGCCCAGCTTGCGTGCCAGGCGGATCGTCGACCCCACGATGGCTGCACTGGCTTCGTGCTTCCGCAGGTTGACGATGAAGCTCTTGTCCAGCTTCAGTTCCTCCACCGGCATGTCCTGCAGGTACGCCAGCGAGCTGTATCCCGTGCCGTAGTCGTCGATCGACAGCTTCACCCCCTGCGCTGCGAGCGCATGCAGCGTCGCCAGGCTGGTGGCGGGGTCGGACATCGCGGCCGATTCGGTGACTTCCAGCACCAGCCTGTGCGCCAGCACCTCGGCACGCGCAAGCTGGCCGCGCACCTCCGAAGACAGTGTGCCGTCCAGCAGGCTGCACACCGACAGGTTCACCGCCACCGTCAACGCCATGCCCGCCCGCTGCCACGCCGCGCACTGCTCCAGTGCCAGGTGCAGCACGTACTGCGTGACCTCCGGCATCAGGCCGGTGTGCTCCATCAGCGGGATGAACTGCCCGGGCGGCAGCGTGCCCTTCTGCGGATGCTCCCAGCGCAGCAACGCCTCCACGCCGATCACGCGCATGTCGTGCAGCCTGACCTTGGGCTGGTACTGCAGCCGCAGCTGGCCATCGGCCAGCGCATCGCGCAGTTCGTTGAGCAGCAGCAGCGTGCGCGGGTCCTGGCGCGGGAGATCCTGCGCGAAGCGGGCGATGCCGTCCTGCTGCTGGCGTGCGCGGCGCATGCCGAGGGTCGCGCGATGCACCAGCACGCCGGGCTCGTCGCCATCGTCCGGGCCGATGGACAGTCCCATGCTGGCCGCCATCCGCAGCTTCGCCGCGTCGAGCCAGACGGCATCGCGCAGGGACTCCTGCAGCCGGTGCGCGACGGCGAGCGCCTGCGCCGCGTCCTGCAACGCCGGCATCACCACGCAGAATTCGTCCGCGCCCATGTAGACCAGCGCGTCGCCGGGCGACAGCGCGTCGCGCCAACGGTGCGCGAGTTCGCGCAGCAGCAGGTCGCCGGCAGCGTGGCCGTACGCCTCGTTGACTGCACCGAAACGGTCGATGTCGATGACCAGCACCGCGGTCTTCCGGCCGGCGTCCATCGCGCGCGCCACCACGTCCAGCAAGCGGCGACGGTTGGGCAGGCCGGTCAGCGGGTCGGTCTCCGCCGCCACCACCAGAGCGTCATGCTGACGGTCGACCTGGCCACGCAATCCGCGCAGCCGCCACCACAACAGCAACGCGGCGGTGCCGATCACCGCGACGACGATGATGGCGGTGGTCACTGCATCCGGCCGTGCGGGCGCCAGCAGGCTCAGGGGCGCCGCCAGCATGGCCAGCGCCACGAGCGAGAAGCGACCGGCCGTGCCATCCACGCGGGATGCATCCCGGATCGCCAGCAGGCGATGCCGCGACGGATGCAGCGCCGCGGCGCCCCAGCAGACGTAGGCCAGCAGCCACAGCGGGAACAGCAGCGTGGGCGGCGTGGCGCCGCCGAAACTTATCGCATGGTAGACGGCATCGGCGACAGTCCAGGACACCAGGCCGAGCACCAGCAGCTTCAACGAAGGCGAGCGCGTCTCCGGTGCACTGGCCAACCACGCCGCCAACGCCAGCAGGCCCAGGTCGGCGACCGGATACAGCGTGCGGAAGCGATGCGGCGCGGGGAACGGCGGCGCCTGGTCCAGCGTGGGCTGCACGAACAGCCACCAGCCCAGCAGTCCGGCGCACAGCAACACCACCACGCCGTCGAGCAACCCCTTCCACGCGATCGGCCCACTGGTGCGGTGGCGGATGAAACCGAGCAGCCCCGCCGCGAACGCAGCGGTCGCCGCGGTGTACAGCGCATCCGCGGCGGAGAGCCCGCGCGCCGACGTGCCGGCCGCATCCATGTCCGATTGCACGAACGCGCCCGCGACGAACAGCGCATGGGCCGCCGCCACCCACCACCACGGCCCGCGGCGCCGTCCATGCACCTGCGCCGCCCCGATGACCAGGCCGAGGGTGCTCCCGACCAGCAACGTGCCGCCATACCAGCGCCACTGGATCAAGCCCAGCGCCGCGACCGCCAGCATGAACACCCACCACGCGTGACCCAGTCGCCCGCTCGCAAGCGGAAACCACTCGCGCCGCGTGGCCGTGATCGCTTCCACGATGGCGTGACGGCTCATCGGGCGCATCCGGCCTCCGCGCGTGTGCGACAGGCGACGACGATCATCACCACGCAGTTCGGATCCATCCGCCAGCCTCGGGAGCCTATCGACACAGTCAAAATCTAGCACGCGTGTACGCCACGCCCGCATCGCATCGATGAGGTGTTTCGCTTCCTAATGTGACATGCGCGACTACTGTGACTCGAGCTCTCACCGACGCACGGACATGACCCCTGTCTGCGTCATTCGATCAGCGCCACGCACGCTGGGAAGTGATCGCATCACATGGCCCTGCCGCACAGGGTCGCGGACTCGGTTCCGCGGGCCGCGGGTGCACGCATCAGCGATTGAACAGCGTCAGCGCATTGCTGCTGCGGATCTTCGCTTTTTCTTCGTCGGTCAGGTCGAGGCGCTCGAAGGCGTCGACGGTGCGGCCCAGGCCGATCTGCGGGTAGTCGGAGCCGAGCAGCACGTGGTCGAGGCCGACGTTGCGCAGGGTCCAGAGGAATTCTTCTTCCACCGGCGAATCAGCCACCACCAGCACGGTGGCGGAGATGTCGAAGTACAGGTTGTCGAAGCCGAAGCCGTCGGCGGTGCGGGCCAGCGCGAGGATGTTCCAGAACCGGAAGTTCAGGCCGCCGATGTGGGCGAGGATGAACTTGGTCTTCGGCACGCGCACGACCAGGTTGAACAGCTTTTCGCTGTCGCCGGGCAGGATGTTGGCGTTGTCCATCAGCACGGTGAGGCCGAGTTCGCCGGCCCTGCGCACCAGGGTTTCCACGCGCGGGTCGCCGATGTCGAAACCCTGGGTGTGGGCGTGGATCTTCAGCACCTTCACGCCGGCGGCAGCCACGCGCGCGAGTTCCGCCACGGCGGCATCGCCGTCGTAGGGGTGCACGGTGGCGATGGGCAGTACGTCGGGATGCGCCGCGGCCAGCGCGATCACGGTGTCGTTGCCGGCACGGATCTTCGCCAGCTCGCCCTGCCGGGCCTGGTGCGGACCGCCGAACCACATCACGCCGATACCCGACAGTTCCAGGCCGGCGGCGCGCACGTCGTCGCGGTACTGCCGCAGGGAGGTCTCACCGTCGCGCAGGTGCACGTGGACATCGAACACGGGGGCAGCCGCCGTCGCGTAGGGCGTGGCACACAGTAGAAGCATCAGGGCGAGCAAGCGCAGCATCGTCGTCTCACAACATGAGGAAAAGGACACAGGGTGCCACGACACGTTCCGTATCGCGTTCACGCGGCACCGCCTCGCCTCCTCGCACACGCCGTCAGCGGCAGATGAAGAAGCAGCCCAGCATCGACTTGTCCAGGCTCACCTGCATCGCTTCGCCGTCCTTGAGGTGGACGGTCTTTGAGAAGGTGGTGTTCTTCTTGACGTCCTCGAACCAGTAGGCGACCTGGTCGTTCGAGCCGATGTGCCGGTTGCCGACGTACACATCCGTACGACCCACCACCTCGCTGCGGGTCGCGGTCTCCTTGTACGAGAAGTCGGCGATCAGCAGATATTCGCCGGGCGGCAGTTTGGTGAAGCGGAAGCCGCCCTGGTCGTCCAGGATGGTGGCGAACATGAAGTGCTTGGCGATGCGCTCCGGAATCCGGTCCGGCATCTTCTCGCTCTGCTTGACCGTCTCGAACCATTGCTTGAACTCATCGCTCATGTGGATCAGGCCCACCCGCTGGCTGCCCTTCGGCGGGTACTGTTTCTTGGCCAGCAGCGCGCCCTTGAAGAACGCGTTACCCGCAATGGACCCGGTGCCCATCAGGCGGATCTCCGACGTGGCCTCGGCGAGGCTCTTGCCGCCGGTGAAGCGCTTGCCGGCCAGGCAGTCGAGCATCGCGCTGCGCGCCTGGTCCAGCCCGTCGTAGGACAGGCCGAAGGCGTCCACGCCGTCTACCCGTGCGGTCATGCCGGTCTCCTTAACGCGCATGGAGCCCATGGTCTGCGCCAGGTCGCCGACGGGGATCATGATGAAGCCGCCGCCCTGGCCGCCGGCGGGCGGCATCAGCGCGCCGCGCATCGTGGCTGGCGGCAGGCCGTCCTGCTGCACCTGCACGCTGACCTCGCGGGCGGCCGGCGGTGCGGCGATGCGCGGGCCGTGCAGCAGGATGGCGGCCGTCGACGATTTCGCGGTGGGGCCGACCAGGGCCAGTTGCGACTGGTCCTTTTTCGCGGACATGAACCGGGCCACGCAGCCCTTGCCGGGCGCGCCCTCCGGCTGCTGCAGGAACCATGCGCCGTCGGCGTTGCGGGTAATCAGGCGGCCTTCGTCGTCGCCGGGCGTGGCGGCATGCGCGGGAATGCAGACGGTGATGGCCAGAAGGACGATCAGTGCGGAGATGCGGCAGAGGGGCGTCATCGTGGTCGTTCCATGTCCAGGGTCGACGGAATTGTGAGGCATCCCGCGCTCCCGACGAGGGTCTTTCGTCACGCCGGACAGGTGGGTCCGGCCCAGTGGTTGGTCCGGACGACGCCTGTGCCGCCCTTTCGCGTCCGGACGGACGATGCTTGACACATTTCGATAGTTAGCTAACTAT
>NZ_JBGFFG010000113.1:0-8695 GCF_056175765.1 Pseudoxanthomonas sp. LjRoot204_2
CTTGATCGCGACGTCCGCACGCACGCCCGAGATCAGCTCGTTCATGCGCATCTGGATGGGCTGGGTGAACTCGTAGTTGTTGCCGGGAATCCCGGCCACCGCCTTTTCGATCTCCGCCACCAGCGTCGCCTTCGGCTTGCGCGGGTCGGGCCACTGGTTGCGCGGCTTCAGCATGACAAAGGTGTCCGCCACCGACGGCGGCATCGGATCGGTCGCCACTTCCGCCGTGCCCAGCTTGCCGAACACGCGGTGCACTTCCGGGAACTGCTTGATCCGCGCTTCCAGCGTGGACTGCATGCGTACCGCCTGGTCCAGGCTGGTGCCGGGGATGCGCATGGCGTGCATGGCGATGTCGCCTTCGTCCAGGCTGGGCACGAATTCGGTGCCCAGGCGCGTGGCCAGCAGGCCGCAGAGCACGACCAGCGCGAACGCACCGCCCGCCACGACGAGGCGCGCACRCAGTGCCCGCGCCAGCACCGGCGCGTAGGCGCGGCGGGCCCAGCCCATCACGCGCGTTTCCTTCTCCTGCACGCGACCGCGCAGGAACAGCGCGATGGCGGCCGGCACGAACGTCAGCGACAGCACCATCGCGCCGCTCAGCGCGAGCACCACGGTGATGGCCATCGGGTGGAACATCTTTCCCTCCACCCCGGTGAGCGCGAAGATCGGCAGGTAGACGGCAGTGATGATGCCCAGGCCGAACAGGCTGGGCCGGATGACCTCGGCCGTCGCCGACGCGGTCGCGTCGAGACGCTCCTCGTCCGTCGGCAGGCGACCGAGCCGCTGCTGCAGTTCGCCAAAACGGCGCAGGCAGTTCTCGATGATGATGACGGCACCATCGACGATCAGACCGAAGTCCAGCGCACCCAGGCTCATCAGGTTGCCCGACACGCCGCCGCGCACCATGCCGGTGAGGGTGAACAGCATCGACAGCGGGATCACCGCGGCGGTGATCAGCGCCGCGCGCAYGTTGCCGAGSARCAGGAACAGCACCACGACGACGAGGATCGCGCCCTCGACCAGGTTCCTGGCCACGGTGCGGATGGTGCGGTCGACCAGCGAGGTGCGGTCGTACATCGGTTCGGCGCGCACGCCGGCCGGCAGGCTGCGATTGGCTTCGGCCAATCGTGCGGCGACCGCTTGCGAGACCTCGCGGCTGTTGGCGCCGATCAGCATGAAGGTCGTGCCCAGCACGACCTCCTTGCCGTCCAGCGTCGCCGCACCGGTACGCAGCTCAGGCCCCTCGCCTACCTGCGCCACATCGCGCACCCGGATCGGCACGCCATCGCGGCGGTCCAGCACGATGTCGCGGATGCCGTCGAGGTCGGCGACCTGCCCCGGCGCACGCACGAGGAACTGCTGGCCGTTGCGCTCGATGTAGCCGGCGCCGACGTTCTGGTTGTTGCGCGCCACCGCCTGCACCACGTCGTGCAGGGTGAAGCCGAGTGCGACCAAGCGCGCGGGATCCGGGGTGATGTGGATCTGCCGCGCGAAGCCGCCGATGGTGTTGACCTCGGTCACGCCAGGCACGTTGCGCAGCTGCGGTCGCACTACCCAGTCCTGGAGCGTGCGCAGGTCGGTGGCGGTGTAGGGCGTGCCATCGGGCTTGCGCGCCTTCTCCTCCGCTTCCACCGTGTACATGAAGATCTCGCCCATGCCGGTGGCGATGGGCCCCATCTCCGGTTCCAGGCCGGCGGGCAGCTGCGACTTCACCTGCTGGATGCGCTCGCCGACCTGCTGGCGGGCGAAGTACACGTCGGTGCCGTCCTTGAACACCACCGTCACCTGCGACAGGCCGTAGCGCGAGATCGAACGCGTGTAGTCGAGGCCGGGCAGTCCGGCGAGCGCGGTTTCCAGCGTGAAGGTCACGCGCCGTTCCGATTCCAGAGGCGAATAGCCTGGCGCCTCCGTGTTGACCTGCACCTGCACGTTGGTGATGTCGGGGGTTACGTCAATCGGCAGCTTGCCGAAGCTCCACACGCCCACCGCGACGAGCGCCAACGTCAACGCCATCATCAGCCAGCGGTGCGCGATGGCGAAGCGCAGGATGCGCTCCAGCAGTCCGCGCCGTTCCCGGGTGTCGTACTCAATGGTCATGCGAGGCCCCCGATTTCTCGATGTCGGCCTTCACCAGATAACTCTGTTCGACGACGACCTGGTCGCCGGCCTTCAGCCCGGTCAGGACTTCGACCTGCTGCGCATCGCGCTTGCCCAGTTCGACCGGACGGATCTCGTAGGTATCGCCGACGCGAACGAACACCACATCCCAGTCGCGGAAGGTCTGCAGTGCAGCGAGCGGCACCACCATCGCAGCAGGCTGCTGCTCTACGGTAATGCGCGCCTTCACCGCCGAACCGGGACGCCACAGGCCATCGCTGTTCTCCAGCGTCGCGCGTGCAACCGTGCTCTGGCTGGCGGTCGCGGTGCCGGGCAGCACGCGCTCCAGCGTTGTCTGCGCGGTGACGCCATCACTCAGGCGCGTCACCGTCACCGGTACCCCGGGCACGATGTGCTGGGCGTCGGACCCGAAGATATGCAGGTCCACCCACAACGATGACAGGTCGGCGACTTCGAACAGCATGGCGCCCTCGCCCGCCACGCTACCGACGCTGGCGTTGCGCGCCAGCACCACGCCGCTGATCGGCGACGTGACCGAGTACGTGGTCAGGCTGAGATTGCTTTCCACCGTCGCCAGTGTCTGCCCGGCCCGAACACGGTCACCGGCATTGACGGCGAGGCGGCGGATCGGACCCGGGAAGCGCGCGGCGACGTTGGCGACGCGACCTTCCACCGGCGTCAGCAGGCCCTGCACCTCGTGTTCGTCGGCGATGGTGCCGGCCTGCACAGGGGCGACGCGGATGCCGGATTCCCCGGCGATCCTCGCGCCGATGGTGGTGCGGCCTTCGTAGCTGTCGTAGGTCCAGCGCAGCGATGTGCCTTCGACCTTGGCCAGTACTTCGACATCGAAGGAATGCGGTTCGCCGACCACGGTCTTCGCCAGCAGGCGGCCATCCGCCTGCGGCACCAATACGTGGTTCTCGCGCACGTTGCCAAGGCGGACCAGGCGGACCTCGACGCTGCCGGCGGTGGCCGGCAACGGTTTGCCGTCGCGATACAGCCACGCCTGGTAGGTCGGCGGCGTGCCGGACTCGGCGATGGCGAGTTCCACGCGGTAGCCGTCCTGTTCCAGCAGGCGGCCACCATGTTCTCCGCGTGCCGCGTCTCCTTCACCGTGGCCAGCGCCTTCGTCGTGGCCGTGGCCGGCTTCGCCATCCGGGTCGTTGGCGTGGCCGTCGTCCTTGCCGCCGCAGGCGGCCAGCAGCAGGGACAGCGCGAGCGCGCTCATCAGGGGACGCAAGATCATGGGGAGATTCCTTGTTCAGAGGTCGGTGCGGCCACGAGGGCCTGGCCGGTGAGGCGCTGCAGTTCGATCAGCGCGAGATGCGCCTCCAGCGCCGCGTCCAGTTGCTGACGGCGCGTCGCGGTGGTCTCGGACTGCAGTTGCGCCCATTCGAGATAGCTGATGGCGCCGGCGCGGTACGCGCGTTCGGCCGCCTGTTCGGCGCGCACCAGGCGTGGCAGTACGTCGTCGCGCGTGCGCTGCACATCGAGCTGCGCCACCCGGTAGCGGCCATGCGCATCGGTGAGGGTGGAATACAGCGCAACATCACGCGACTCGCGTTCGATCTCCAGCGATGCAAGATCGGCTTCGGCCGCGCGGATCCCGGGTTGCGCCCGGCGTGCACCGCCCAGCGCCAGCGACACGCCACCGACCAGTGCCGTGTCGTCGCCATCCTGCAAACGGCGCACGCCCACCTGCCAGTCGAGATCCGGGGTGGCGGCCGTACGCGCCAGGCGCACGCGTGCCTCGCGGATGCGGCGCTCGTCGGCAATCTGTGCCAGTTCGGGCGTGCCCTGCAGGAACGTGGCCAGCTCGGCCATGTCCGCCACCGGCGGCAACGCCAGCGGATCACCGTCGGCGAGGATGAACCGCGGATCACGCTCGCCCCACAACGCGGCCAGGTGCTGCCGCGCGGCCACGGATTGCTGTTCGGCGCGGGCGAGCGCGAGTTCCGCACGTGCCAGCGCCGCCTGCGCGGTCAGCACGACCGATTCGGGCGATGCACCCGCCTGCAGGCGCTGGCGTGCGGCCGCCACGGTACGCGTGCGCTGGGCGATGTCCCGGCGCGCCACGACAGCCGCGGCGCGTGCGCCGGTGACAGCGAGATAACGCCGTGCGACGTCGGCGAGCAGGTCGAGGCGCTGCGCCTCGCGCTGTACGGACAACGCATCGATACGGGCCTGCGCAAGCGTGCGGCGGGCATCCAGCTTGCCGCCGCGTTCCAGCACGCCGGCCAGGGTGAGGGTGACCTCCGCCTGATCGAAGCCACGCGCATTGCCGCTGCCGAGGACGTTTTCCACGTCCAGCCCGGCCCGCCATGCAGGCCGCTGCAGGGCGACCTCGCGTTCGGCCAGCAGGGTTTCGGTACGCGCGCCGAACAGGCGCAGGTCAGGGTGTACGCGGGCAACGCGCGCGATGGCGTCGTCCAGCGTCAGGGTGTCAGGGGGAACAGCAGGCGATGGCGCCTGTGCGTGCACGCACGGCGCGATCGCGAAGGCGGCCAATGCCGCCAGTCGCAACCACATGGGAAGTCTCCGGAACGTCGGTGATGGGGCGCGGGCGACAGGACGTCAGCCCGCTGCGGGCATCACGCGGCGATCGGAGGCCGCAGTAACGAAGCCCTTGGCGCGTGCGCCATGGGGACCGTCGCCATGATGGGAGTGACGTCAGGCAGGATCATCGCCGGCACGCGCATCGGCGCCGGCACGATCGCAGTCAGGTGGCCGCAGCAGTGGCTCGCATGCATCAGCGCATGCAGCAGATCACCCTCGCCCGCTTCTCCATCGGCATGGTCGTGCCCGGTGGCGACGTCGGCGTGCTCGTTGACGGCGTGCAGGTGCTCGTTGCCGTTGCCCAACTCGTGCAGGTCGCCCAGTGAGGCGAGCACGGGGTTGGCCAGTACCGCCAGCAACAGCATTGCCAGCGCAGGCAGGCGCAGCAAGGCAACACGGCGATGGCGGAGGAAGCGGAGCATCGGCGGGCATCCTAGCCGGCGCATGTGACGTTAGGCAATTTCACGCCGGGATTCCGGCCCGGTCTGGAACGGGTCTTGCAGCGACCACCCCGACCCCGTCGGAAATGCGCCATGTCTGAGCAGGACGAAAGCGGCGAACGCACTGAGTTACCCACCGAAAAACGACTTCGCGAGGCCCGTGAACAAGGGAACATCCCGCGATCGCGCGAGCTGGCGACGGCGGCGGTGTTCGGCGCGGGCGTGCTGGCCATCATCGGCATGGGCCCCGGCCTGGCGCGCGACGCGCTGGGCTGGATGAAGATGGCCCTGACGCCCGACCCCATGTTGATGCGCCAGCCGGACCAGCTGTTCGGCTACGTCGGTCTGTTGATGCTGAAGCTGCTGGTCGCGATCGCGCCGGTGGCGGCCATCTGCGTCGCGGCAGGTGTCGCGGCGCCGGCCCTGATGAGCGGCCTGCAGTTCTCGCAGAAGTCGCTGATGCCCGATTTCAAGCGACTGAACCCGGCGTCCGGCCTCAAGCGCCTCTATGGCCCGGAGAGCGTGGCCGAGCTGCTGAAATCCCTGCTGCGCGTGGCCCTGATCGGCGGCGCGGCGGCGGTCTGCCTGAAGCTGGGACTGAATCCGCTGCGCGAGCTGCTGACCATGCCACTGGAACAGGCCGTCCGCAGCGGCCTGTCCTTCACCAGCACCCTGCTGCTGGCGACCACCGGTGGCCTGATCCTGCTCGCCGCCATCGATGCGCCGTACCAGAAGTGGAACTGGCTGCGGAAGCTGAAGATGACCCGCGAAGAACTGCGCAAGGAGATGAAGGAAAGCGAAGGCAGCCCGGAAGTGAAAGGCCGCATCCGCCAGATGCAGCACCAGATGTCGCAGCGCCGGATGATGGAGGACGTGCCGACCGCCGACGTGATCGTGGTCAACCCCACCCACTACGCCGTCGCGCTGAAGTACCAGGCCGGGCAGATGGGCGCACCCACCGTGGTCGCCAAGGGCGTGGACGAGCTGGCCATGCGCATCCGCGAAGTGGCCGACGCCCACCGCATCGCCATCGTCTCGGCGCCGCCTTTGGCACGCGCCTTGTATCGCGAAGGGCAGCTTGGCCGGGAAATCCCCGTGAGAATGTACGCCGCCGTCGCCCAGATCCTCTCCTACGTCTATCAGCTGCGCGCCTGGCGCGTCGGCGAAGCCGCGCTGCCCGACCTGCCCAGCGTCGATATCGACGAACACGGAGGCCGGGCATGAGCGCCCAGCCGGCCACCGGCGGCATGCGCTGGATGGACATGCTGAAGAACGGCCTGGGAGCGCCGCTGGTCGTGCTGGCGCTGCTGGCCATGATCGTGGTGCCGCTGGCGCCGCCGGTGCTGGATGCGCTCTTCAGCTTCAACATCGCCATCTCGCTGGTGGTGTTGCTGGCCGTGATCTACGTCAAGCGGCCGCTCGACTTCACCATCTTCCCGATCATCCTGCTGATGACCACGATGCTGCGCCTGGCGCTGAACGTGGCCTCCACCCGCGTGATCCTCATCAACGGCCAGGACGGCCATGAGGCCGCCGGCAAGGTCATCGCGGCGTTCGGCGAGTTCGTGGTGGGCGGCAACTATGCGGTCGGCATCGTGGTGTTCGCGATCCTGACCATCATCAACTTCGTCGTCATCACCAAGGGCGCCGGCCGCATCGCCGAGGTCTCCGCGCGCTTCATCCTCGATGCGATGCCCGGCAAGCAGATGGCCATCGACGCCGACCTCAACGCCGGCATCCTGACCCGCGAGGAAGCCAAGGCCCGCCGCGAGGAAGTCCGCGCGGAAGCCGACTTCTACGGCTCGATGGACGGCGCCAACAAATTCATCCGCGGCGACGCCATCGCCGGCATCCTGATCCTGTTCATCAACCTCATCGGCGGTTTCGCCGTGGGCATGTTCCAGCACGGCATGCCGGCCGCCGAGGCGGCGTCCACCTACACCCTGCTGTCGATAGGCGACGGGCTGGTCGCCCAGCTGCCTGCCCTGCTGGTGTCCTCGGCGGTGGCCATGCTGGTGACCCGCGCCTCGCGCTCGGAGGACATGGGCCAGGCCGTGATGGGCCAGGCGTTCGGCCAGCACAAGGCGCTGGCCGTGGCGGCCGGCGTGCTGGGCCTGGTCGGCCTGGTGCCCGGCATGCCCAACGTCGCCTTTTTGACGCTGGCCGCCGGCATCGGCTACCTGGCCTGGAAGATGTGGAAGCGGACCCAGGAAAGCCCCGAAGCCGCCGCCGGCGACGTGCCTGCCCTGACCGGCCCCGGCGCGCCCGACCGCAACGCCGAACTGACCTGGGACGAACTGCGCCCGGTCGACCCGCTGGGCCTGGAAGTGGGCTACCGGCTCATCCCGCTGGTCGACAAGAACCAGGGCGGCGAACTGATGTCGCGCATCAAGGCCGTGCGTCGCAAGCTCACGCAGGACCTGGGCTTCCTGGTGCCGCCGGTTCACATCCGCGACAACCTGGAACTTCCCTCCAACGGGTACCGCCTGCTGGTGCACGGCGTGCCGGTCGCCTCGGCCGAGATCCATCCCGACCGCGAACTGGCCCTGGATCCGGGCGGCGCGTTCGGCACCATCGACGGCATCCCCGGCAAGGACCCGGCGTTCGGGCTGGACGCGGTGTGGATCCAGTCGCACCAGAAGGCGACCGCCGAATCGCTGGGCTACACCGTGGTCGATCCGGCCACCGTCATGGCCACGCACCTCTCGCACCTGGTGCGCGAACACGCCCCGGAGCTGCTCGGCCACGAGGAAGTGCAGCAGTTGCTCGCGCAGCTGGGCCGCAACGCGCCGAAGCTGGTCGAGGACCTCACGCCGAAGGCGCTGCCGCTGGCCACCGTGGTGCGCGTGCTGCAGAACCTGTTGATCGAGCGCGTGCCCATCCGCCAGCTGCGCCGCATCGTCGAGGCGCTGGTCGAATTCGCCCCGCAGAACGCCGACCCGGCCGCGCTCACCGCCGCCGTGCGCACCTCGCTGGGCCGTTTCATCGTGCAGGAGATCTCCGGCATGGCGCCGGAACTGCCCGTCTATACCTTGGCGCCGAATCTGGAACGCGTCTTGCAGGACAGCACCCAGGGAACCGGCGCGGCGCTGGAACCGGGACTGGCGGAACGCCTGCACCAGAGCCTCGCCGACGTGGTGACCAAGCAGGAAGCCCGCAGCGAGCCTGCGGTGGTGCTGGTACCGGGAACGGTCCGCGCCGCCCTTGCCCGCCTGGTCCGCCACAGCGTCCCCTCGCTGTCGGTGCTGGCCTACAGCGAGGTTCCCGAAGACAAGCGGTTGAAGCTGGTGGGCACGATCAGCTGAGACCGGGAGCAGCAGAACCCGACGCGATACCGAACCGGATAGCACGCCATGAAAATCAAACGCTTCGTCGCTCCCGACATGCGCACCGCCTTCGCCATGGTCCGCCAGGAACACGGCCCGGACGCGGTGATCCTGTCCAACCGCGTCACCGAAGACGGCGTCGAGATCGTCGCCGCCAGCAATTACGACGAAGCGCTGGTCAAGCACACCCTGGAGGCGATGCGCCCGGCCACGCCGGCCGCACCCCTGCATCCGCTGCTCGACCCTGCACCGCAG
>NZ_JBGFFG010000114.1:0-8617 GCF_056175765.1 Pseudoxanthomonas sp. LjRoot204_2
AGTCGCTGGGTCCCGGCTTTCGCCGGGATGACGGCGTCGGTTCTCGTTTCCCCTGCTTGATGAGGAGCTGCTATGTCCACCCAGACCCACACCGGCGGCTGCCAATGCGGCGCGGTCCGCTTCCGCGTCACCGGCGACCTGAAGGACGCCTCCATCTGCCACTGCCGGATGTGCCAGAAAGCCTTCGGTGCGTATTACGCGCCATTGGTGTCCACGCGCGGCGCGGTGCTCGCGTGGACGCGCGGCGAACCGAAGCGCTTCCAGTCCTCGAACGTGGTGCGGCGAGGCTTCTGTGCCGAGTGCGGCACGCCGCTGACCTATGAAGCACCGGATGGGGTGGCTCTCGCAGCCGGTGCGTTCGATGATCCGTCCGGGCTGGCGCCCTGGGTGCAGTACGGCGTGGAGGGCAAGCTACCCTATGTGGATGCCCTGTCCGCACTGCCGCAGCGGCGCACCGAGGAGGATGAGGCGGCTGCGGCGTTCTTGGCAGGGGTGGTCTCGTTCCAGCATCCGGACCACGACACGGCGGCCTGGCCGCCACGCTGAGCGGGCGGTCGGTGCGATAATGCCGCCCTTTCCAACGCGGCCTTACAGCGCATGAGCAAGCAGAATTCGTGGATCGTCGGCGTCAATGCGGTCGCCTCGGCGGTCGAGAACGACGCCGACAACGTGCGCGAGATCCTGGTCGAAGGCGGCAGCAAGAACGCGCGCCTCACCGAGATCGAGGAGAACGCGCGCCGCAAGGGCATCGACGTGCGCCGCGTCACCGGGCAGGCGCTGGATGGCGTGGCCGGTTCGCTGCGCCACCAGGGCGTCGCCGCACGCTATGCCGCTGCGCCCACTTGGGACGAGAACGAACTGCAGGGGTTGGTGGAGGGCGCCGAAGGCAAGGCCCTGCTGTTGGTGCTGGACGGTGTGCAGGATCCGCACAACCTCGGCGCGTGCCTGCGCAGCGCCGCGGCGGCCGGCGTGACCGCGGTGATCATCCCCAAGGACAAGTCGGTCGGCGTCAATGCCACCGTGCGCAAGACCTCGGCGGGTGCGGCGGACCGGATTCCGGTCGTGCAGGTCACCAACCTGTCCCGCTGCCTGCGCGACCTGCAACAGCTCGGCGTATGGATCTACGGCCTGGCCGGCGAGGCTACGGCGTCGCTGTACGCCACCGACCTGCGCGGCAACGTCGCGCTGGCGCTCGGGGGCGAAGCCGACGGCCTGCGCCGCTTGACGCGCGAACACTGCGACGGGCTGGTGAAGATCCCCATGCCGGGCGACATCGAAAGCCTCAACGTGTCGGTCGCCGCCGGCATCACGCTGTTCGAGGCGGTCCGCCAGCGCCAGTAAAGGAGTCCACGTGTCCCGCATGCCGCATCCTCCGTTTCCGCGACTGGTGGCGCTGCTGCTGGGGCTGTCCTCGTTCGCAGCCTTCGCGCAGGACGCGCCGCGCGCTCACGCGCGAGACCTGGGCGTGGCGCCAGGCATCTTCGCGCCGGGGACGTACAACGCCATTACCGATGTCGCCGGTGTGCGGGTCGGCCAGGTGACGTTGAAGGAGGGCGACAAGGTACGCACGGGCGTCACCGCCATCCTGCCGCACCCCGGCAACGTGTACCGCTCGCGCGTGCCGGCTGCCGTGCACGTCGGCAACGGCTTCGGCAAGTTCATCGGCAGTACCCAGGTCAACGAACTCGGCGAGCTCGAAACCCCCATCCTGCTGACCTGCACCCTGTGCGTATGGAAGGCCGCCGATGCGATGGCGGACTGGATGCTGGCCCGGCCCGACATGCAGCAGGTGCGCTCGCTCAATGTCGTGGTCGGCGAGACCAACGATGGAGGCCTCAACGACATCCGCGCGCGTCCGGTCACGGCCGACGCCGTGCGCCGCGCGCTGGATGACGCCACGAGCGGTGCCGTGCAGGAAGGCAGCGTCGGTGCCGGCACCGGTACGGTGGCGTTCGGCTGGAAGGGCGGCATCGGCACGTCATCGCGCAAGCTGCCTGCGTCGCTGGGCGGCTGGACGGTCGGCGTGCTGGTACAGAGCAACTTCGGTGGCGTGTTGCAGGTGTCGGGGGCGCCGGTCGGCCGCGAGCTGGATCGCTACGCCTTCCAGAAGGCGGTCGCGATGCAGGGCGATGGTCGTCGTGGTCCGGCGGATGATCGTGGCGACGGTTCGATCATCATCGTCATCGCCACCGATGCCCCGCTGGCCGACCGCAACCTGCGCCGCGTCGCGTCGCGCGCGATGATGGGCCTGGGTCGCACGGGCAGCTCCGCATCCAACGGCAGCGGCGACTACGTCCTCGCGTTCTCCACCGCGGAGTCGGTGCGGCGCGCCTTCGATGCGCCCCGGCTGGACACCTCGGAGCTGGCGAACGAGCAGATGAGTGCCGTCTTCCAGGCCAGCGTCGAGGCGGTCGAGGAAGCGATCTACAATTCGCTCTTCATGGCCACCACGGTCAGCGGCAATGGCGAGACCGTCGAGGCCATCCCGCTCGACCGGGTGCGAGAGATCCTCCGGCGGCACGGCATCACCGCACCCAAGAAGTGATGTTCCTCGGTTTCAGTGCACGACGTTGCGGATGAAGCGCAGCGGCGTGTCGCCATCGTTGCGGTAGGCGTAGTCGCGATCGCTCGGGAATACGAAGAAGTCGCCCGCCGCGACGATGTGGTCGCCGTCCGGGAGCTCGACGACCAGATGGCCTTCGATGACGAAGAACATCTCGTGCCAGCCGGCCGGATCGGCCGCCGACAAGTAGCGGTCGCCGGGCATCAGTGTCCACGCCCACAGTTCGACATCGTGTGAGGCGGGTGCGGTGGCCAGCAGCACGCCCTGCGAGCCCGGCGTGCGGCCGCTCCAGGCCAAGGCTTCGATACGGTCCAGACCCGGGGCACTCGGCGGCTTCACCAGGTCCGCGAAGGTCACTTTCAGGGCTTCGGCAATGCGGTCGAGGGTGTTGAGGCTGACATTCGCATCGCCGGATTCGATGCCCACCAGCATACGGCGGGAGACGTCCGCCGCCACCGACAGGGCCTGCTGGCTGAGACCTGCGTCCGTACGCAGGCGGCGGATGTTCTCGGCGACGTGTTCCAGCACACTCATGGGCGGGGTTGCGCACTATATTGCGCATCCGGTAAGCTTCGGTCTGCGCAATATAGTGCGCATTCCTTCCCTTCTTCAAGCGCGGCGCTCCCGGCGCGCGCAGGTCATGCCGTCATGTCGTCCCCGAATTCCCATGCCTCGCTGCATTGGCAGCCGATCGCACTGCTGCTCATCGCCATGCTGTCCATACAGGCGGGCGCGTCGATGGCGAAGGGCCTGTTCCCCGCCGTGGGGGCGACCGGCGCCACGGCGCTGCGGCTGACGTTGGCGACGGTGATGCTGGTCGCGGTGTTCCGGCCCTGGCACGCGCGCGTCACCCGCGAGCAGTGGCCTCTGCTGGTGTTCTACGGCGCGTCGCTGGGGCTGATGAATCTGCTGTTCTACAAGTCGCTGGAAACGGTGCCGCTGGGAATCGCGGTCGCACTCGAATTCACGGGTCCGTTGGCCGTGGCGCTGTTCGGCTCGCGCCATCTGCGCGACGTCGTGTGGGTCGTGCTGGCCGTCGCCGGGCTGGTGCTGCTGGTGCCGGAGCAGGGTGCCGAGGCGCTGGATCCGGTGGGAGCGGTCTACGCGCTTGGCGCAGGCGCCTGCTGGGCGATGTACATCGTGTTCGGCCAACGGGCAGGCAATGCGCACGGGCCGCAGACGGTCGCCATCGGCAGCTGCATCGCGGCGGCGGTGGCGGTGCCGTTCGGCGTCGCGCATGCCGGTGCTGCGCTGCTGGCGCCAGCGCTGCTGCCCATCGCCCTGGCGGTCGCGCTGCTGTCCACGGCGATCCCCTACAGCCTGGAAATGGTGGCGCTGACGAAGATGCCCACGCGCACCTTCGGCATGCTGATGAGCCTGGAACCGGCCATCGCCGCCCTGTGCGGCCTGCTGTTCCTGCACGAGCGCCTGTCGCTGCTGCAGTGGCTGGCGATCGCGGCGATCATCGTCGCGTCCGCCGGCGCGGCGATGACCTCGCGTCCGCCGGTGCAGACCGCGGCCAACGGTGAAGCGTAGTCAGGCGAGCGAGGCCTGGTAGACCGCCAGGTCGCTGCCGGAGAAACAGCAGAAGATCACCTCGGGCGGCGTGGGCGATGCAGACAATACGGCACGGACAGTGTCGACCGCGACGCGTGCGGCGGATTCCGCGGGATAGCCGAAAATACCGGTACTGATGCAGGGAAAAGCGACGCTGCGCAGGCCGTGCCTTTCCGCCAGCGCCAGGCTGTTGCGGTAGCACGCAGCGAGCAGGGCGGGCTCGCCGTGTCCACCGCCACGCCAGACCGGACCGACGGTATGGTTCACATGGCGTGCCCGCAGGCGATACCCCTGCGTGATCTTCGCTTCGCCAGTGGCGCAGCCGCCGAGCAGTCGGCATTCGTGCACCAGCTCCGGACCCGCCGCGCGATGGATCGCGCCATCCACGCCACCGCCGCCGAGCAGCGAACTGTTCGCCGCATTGACGATGGCGTCGACCTGCAGCGCAGTGATGTCGGCCTGGATCGCAGTCAACCGCATGACGCCGTCCTGTGCGAGGTATCAGCCCAACGGCTTCGGCCACATGTTGGCGATCTTGCAGAACAGGCGCGCGGTCTGTTCGGCGTCGTAGACCGCCGAGTGCGCGTCGTCGGCATTCCAGTCGAAGCCGGCGGCCTGCACGGCGCGGGCGAGCACGGTCTGGCCGTACGCGACGCCAGCCAGCGTCACCGTGTCGAACACGCTGAAGGGATGGAACGGGTTGCGCTTGTGCGCTACCCGCGCAACGGCGGCATTGAGGAAATTGAGGTCGAAGTGCGCGTTGTGGCCGACGAGGATCGCGCGCTGGCAGCCGTGCTTCTTCACCGCCGCGCGCACTGGCGCGAACACGTGGTCCAGCGCCTCCTTCTCCTGCTTGGCGAAGCGGAACGGGTGGTCCAGATCGATGCCGGTGACTTCCAGCGATTTCGGATCGATCTCGGTGCCCGGCGCCGGATGCAGGTGCACGCTCGCGGTTTCGCCACAGACCAGCAGCCCGTTCTCGTCCAGGTCCAGCGGTACCGCGGCCATTTCGAGCAGGGCGTGCCGGCTCCAGTCGAAGCCGCCGGTCTCCACGTCCACCACCACGGGCAGGTAACCGCGGAAGCGGTGGGCCATGGGGGTGATGCGGACGGGTTCGGCAGCGTTTTCCATGCGGGAAAGGGTAGCAGAGGGCGCGGGTGCTTCCTCGGCTGGAAACCCAACGTCGGCCAGGTTTTCTGTAGGAGCGACGTAAGTCGCGACCGTCAACCTGCCACTCCAGTGACAATGAGGGGGCCGCATGAAGGGCGGACGCCATGCCCCGGTTGCTGGCCTGCAGTGATGTCCTGGTCGCCCGTGTCGTGCGGTCGCGACTTGCGTCGTTCCTACAGTGCAGGCGTGCGCGTCCCGAGCACGGTGCCTTCGTCGCGCATGCGCACCAGCATTGCGGCGCCCTGGTCGGCGAAGGCGGGCACGTCGTCGACTCCTGCCTCCGCTGCCAGCTGACGCACCGCATCGCCACCGCTGCGACCGCCTTCGCCCAGCAGTTCGACCAGCCGGTAGACCAGTGGCGAGATCGCCGCGAAGCGCACCTGGTGTTCCGCATCCCGACGCACGAGCAGCAGCGTCGGTTCGACCGGCGGCGCATCGGGCTGGAAGTCCGGACCGATCCGGTGCACCGGCCATTGGTAGGCCAGCGCCCACGCGAAGGGCGAGACCACCGGTTCGCCCGTCAGCAGGTCGGCGTGCGGGTCATGCGCTGGCACGGGATCGTCGGCGATCTGCAGCGCCAGCTCGACCCATTCGTAGTGCGCGAGTTCGCGCAGCCAAGGGGGCAGGTCGTCGTCGCGCGTTTCCAGGTAGCGGATGAATTCGCGCGCGATCTCCGGGAACAGCGGGGTATGGCTACGGTGGTCGGCGTAGAAGCGGCGCACCAGCACGCGCCATGCGTCCTCGCCCAGCGTCTTCCGGATCACCGGGAAGTTGCCGGCCAGCAGGGCTTCGATGTTGTTGAAGAACAGGTCGCGGTAGATCGCCAGCCGGCGCGCTTCGATGCCGGGCGGCGGCGGATGCGAGGACGGATCACGCAGGTGGCGCGACAACGCGAACTGCATGTCGTGCAGGGGGTCAGCCATGCGTCGCCCGCGCCGCTGTGCCAGGAAGATGCAGCGCCTGCAGGGCGCGGATGCGCTGCAGTTCGACACACAGCTCGGCCAGCGGCGGGAAGTTGAAGTCGCGCTCCAGCAGCGTGGGGCGCACGCCATGCGTGGCATAGGCTTGCGACAGCAGCGCCCACACGTCGTCCTTCACCGGGGCGCCATGCGTATCGACCTTCAGGTCGTCGGCTTCGTCATAGTGGCCGGCGATGTGGTACGACGCGATCCGCGCCGAAGGCATGCGCGTGAGGAAGGCGCATGCGTCATAGCCGTGGTTGATGGCGTTGACGAATACGTTGTTGACGTCGAGCAGCAGGTCGCAGTCGGCCTCATCGAGCACTGCGGTGATGAAGTCGACTTCATCCATCGCCTGGTAGGGCGCGGCGTAGTAGGAGACGTTCTCGACCGCGATCCGCCGACCCAGCGCGTCCTGTGCGTGGCGGATGCGCGCGGCGACGTGATGCACCGCCTCCTCGGTGAACGGGATCGGCATCAGGTCGTACAGATGGCCGTCGTCGGTGCAGTAGCTGAGGTGTTCGCTGTAGAGCACCACCCGGTATTCGTCCAGGAAGCGCCGCGTGCGCGCGAGGAACGTATCGTCCAGCGGCGCCGTGCCGCCCAGCGACAGCGACAGTCCGTGGCAGGTGATCGGATACTGCGAGGCCAGGGTCTTCAACGCATCGCCGTAGCGTCCACCCACCCCCAGCCAATTGTCCGGCGCGCATTCGAGGAAGTCGAACGCCCCGGCCGGCGCGGCCAGCAGTTCGTCCAGCAGGGCGCGGCGCAGGCCCAGGCCGGCGGAGGCGGGAGGAAGGGTGATCATGCGGATGCAAGCGCAGGCCCCGGCGCAACGCCGGGGCCTGCTTCGGACTTACTTGGTCTCGCCGGCCTTCTTGGTGCCGCCGCACTTGCCCTCGCCACATTTGCCTTCACCGCACTTGCCCTCCGCGCCCTTGGCGCCGGCATGGGCCTTGTGCTCGGCGGCATCGATGAAGCCGTCCTTGTTGGTGTCGATCTCGGCAAATTTCGCGGCCTTGTCGGGATGGGCTGCGTTGAATTCGGCTTGCGAGACCTTGCCGTCCTTGTCGGTGTCGGCCTTGGCCATGCCGCACTTGCCTTCGCCGCACTTGCCTTCGGCCGCCTTCGCCGCTTCCTGGCCCGCCAGCAGGTAACCCTGCGACAGCGGCTCCATCGCGAACGCGGAACCGGTCAGGGCGAGGCCTCCGGCCAGGGCAATGGCGACCGCGGCAGGCTTGTTCGTCTTGGACATCGTCATGCTCTCCAGTGAGGTGCGGCGGAGCCGCACGGGAAGTGGCGACAGTGTAGACGCAGTCCGTTAGCCGGCCGTATGCATGCCCGGAAATGCTCGCGCCCCGCGTGGAAGCGGGGCGCGGGGGTGCTGCGGTGCGGAAATCTCAGACCGCGCCGGTGGTGCTGGTCTCGTCGCGCTTGTCGCGGGGCGGCAAGGGCTGTTCGCCGTGTACGAGGAACCAGATGTTCTCGGCGATGTTGGTGGCGTGGTCGCCGATGCGCTCCAGGTTCTTCGCCATGAACAGCAGGTGCGTGCACGGCGTGATGTTGCGGGGGTCTTCCATCATGTAGGTCAGCAGTTCGCGGAACAGGGCGGTGTAGTGCGCGTCGAGTTCGGCGTCGCGCTCGCGCACCTGCACGGCCTGGTCCGCATCGCCATTCTGGTAGGCGACCAGCACGTCGCGCACCTGGCGGGCGGCCAGCTTGCCGAGCGCGCGCAGGCCGGTGATCTGTGGCATCGGCGGCGACACATTGAGCGCGATGGAACGCTTGGCGACATTGGCCGCGTAATCGCCGATGCGCTCGATGTCGGCGGGGATGCGCAGGCCGGCGAGGATCTCTCGCAGGTCGCGCGCCATCGGGCCACGCAGCGCCAGGTGCATCACGTCGTGGCTGACCTGGTGCTCGATGGCGTCGATGGCCTCGTCGTTGGCGATGATGCGCTGCGCGGCCTTGTCGTCGCGGCGCTCGACCACGTCCAGCGCGGCCTCCAGCTGGGCGACGGCGGTCTCGCCCATGCGCACGATCTCCGCCACGATGCGGCGCTGTTCTTCGTCGTAGCTCTTCACGATATGGTCGTTGGGTTGGGTGTTCATGGGCGTCCTCAGCCGAACCTGCCGGTGATGTAGTCTTCCGTCTGCTGCTTGCCGGGGTTGGAGAAGATCGTCGAGGTGACGTCGTGCTCCACCAGCTCGCCCAGGTACATGAAGGCGGTGTAGTCGGACACGCGCGCGGCCTGCTGCATGTTGTGGGTGACGATGGCGATGGTGTACTGGTGCTTCAGCTCTTCGATCAGCTGCTCGATCTTGCTGGTCGAGATGGGGTCCAGCGCGGAGGTCGGTTCGTCCAGCAG
>NZ_JBGFFG010000115.1:0-9212 GCF_056175765.1 Pseudoxanthomonas sp. LjRoot204_2
GCGCACGGCCTCGTCGGCAGGGCAGAACGGAGGTTGGAACATCGCGACCATGGCAAGACCCCTCAACGCAAAAACCCGCCATGGGCGGGCTTTTGCGGATGTCCAGTGGACGTCAAGTTGGCAGCCCCGGATGGATTCGAACCACCGAATGCCTGAGTCAGAGTCAGGTGCCTTACCGCTTGGCGACGGGGCTGTGTAACCAGTGACGCGTAGTGTAGCGCGTCTGTTAGCGCTTGGAGAACTGCGTGGCGCGACGCGCCTTGTGCAGGCCGACCTTCTTGCGCTCGACTTCACGCGCATCGCGGGTCACGAAGCCTGCCTTGCGCAGTTCCGACTTCAGCGTTTCATCGTATTCCACCAGCGCGCGGGCGATGCCCAGGCGGATGGCGCCGGCCTGGCCGGTGATGCCGCCACCGGTGGTGGTCACGGTGATGTCGAAGGTTTCGGTGTTCTTGGTCAGCTCCAGCGGCTGGCGCACGATCATGCGGCCGGTTTCGCGGCCGAAGAACTCATCCAGCGGACGACCGTTGACCGTGATGTTGCCGGAACCCTTGCGCAGGAACACGCGGGCGGTGGAAGACTTGCGACGGCCGGTGCCGTAGTTCTGAGTGATAGCCATGATTAGATGTCCAGGACCTGCGGCTGCTGAGCGGCGTGCGGATGATTCGGGCCGGCGTAAACCTTGAGCTTGCGATACATGTCGCGGCCCAGCGGGCCCTTCGGCCAGCTTGTTGCCGGTGACGTGGATCTTCTCGGCGTTGATCAMGACCAGGTAGTCGCCGGTATCAACGTGAGGGGTATAGACGGGCTTGTGCTTGCCGCGGAGGCGGCGGGCCAGCTCGGTGGACAGGCGACCAAGGGTCTTGCCTGCTGCGTYGACGACGTACCAGTCACGCTGGACGGTCTCGGACTTGGCGGTAAAGGTGCTCATGTGGATCTCATGTGTCTGGTCGGGCGGATTCCGCGGTTTCCCGGGCGGAACTTTGCCACGCGTTGTGAAGGGTGAAACGGAAGAGGCGGGATTGTACGGGGCGATACCGCAGTGCGCAACCCTCCGGAGCCTCGGACACGCAGGGCCCCGGGGCAGACGCCGGGAGCGCCTAGGCGGCACAATGGCCTCATGAACACCCGGACCTATTCGCCCCTCGATCAATGGCTGGTGGAGGCCCAGCGCGGCCTGGACACGGTGTTCGGCAGCCCCCCCGCCCAGCGCGCAAACCCCGCCGGGGATACCCCCGAGGTCGCGCTAGAGCCGGACGAACAGCGTCATGCTGCCGGCCTGATGCGCATCAACCACGTAGGTGAGGTCTGCGCGCAGGGCCTGTACTTCGGCCAAGCCGCCGTGGCACGGGACGATGCCACCCGCCTCCACCTGCTGGACGCCGCCCAGGAAGAAACCGACCACCTCGCCTGGTGCGCGGACCGGCTGCGTGAACTGGACAGCCGGCCCAGCCTGTTCAATCCGCTTTGGTACGCGGGCAGTTATGCCCTCGGCGCCCTCGCCGGCCTGCGCGGCGATGGCTGGAGCCTGGGGTTCGTGGTGGAGACCGAACACCAGGTCGAGGCCCATCTGGACGAACACCTTGAATCCCTCCCGCCCGCCGACCTGCGCAGCCGCGAGATCCTGAAGGTCATGAAGGCCGATGAGGCACGCCATGCCGAACACGCCGAAGAAGCAGGCGCGCGCATCCTGCCGGCCCCCATCCCGATGCTGATGGCCGGGGCCTCGAAGCTGATGAAGGCCGTCGCGTATCGCTTGTAGGGTGCGCCTTGGCGCACCGTCCCATGGCGCTGAATGCTCCGCAATCCAGCCTGGACGACGGGTTCACGGGTTCACTCGCGCGGCACCCGCTACGACGCGAGCTTCAGGCCAATGATGCCGGCCACGATCAGGCCGATGCAGACCAGCCGCGCCGCCGTGGCAGGCTCCTGGAACAGCCACATGCCCACACAGGCAGTCCCGACGGCACCGATGCCCACCCAGATCGCATAGCCCGTTCCCAGCGGGATGTGCTTCAGGGCTGCCGCCAGCAGCCAAAAGCTGGCCGCCGCGGCCACGGCCGTGACCACGCTGGGGACTAGCCGGGTAAAACCTTCGGAGTACTTCAAGCCCACCGCCCACACCACTTCCAGCAATCCCGCCAACACCAGATAGACCCACGCCATACGTCACCTCCTCAGGTTGAGTGCCCGGGCCATAACGCGAAACGGCCCGGAACCTTCGTTCCGGACCGCCGTCGGTCCTGATGCACGGCTCGCGCCGCGGGCGGGTCGTCCCGCCATGTGTGTGGGCAGACTAGCGAAGGCCATCCGAACCGGATGTAACCCGCGCCCGTCGCCAACCCCTCATTCCGGCAGGTTGCGCCCGTGGTACAGCTCCTCGATCTCCCGCTTCAGGCGCGCCTCGATCTTCATGCGCTCCTTGAACGACAGGTTCTTGGCCTTCTCCTCGAACAGGTAGTTGTCGAGGTCGAACTCCTTCAGGTGCATCTTCGTGTGGAAGATGTTTTCCTGGTAGACGTTCACGTCGAGCATCTCGTAGCGCGACTTGATGTTCTTGGCCAGGAAGTCCTGGATCGAATTGATCTTGTGGTCGATGTAGTGCTTCTTGCCCTTCACGTCGCGGGTGAAGCCACGGACCCGGTAATCCATGATGACGATGTCGGATTCCAGGCTTTCGATCAGGTAATTCAGCGCCTTCAGCGGCGAGATCACGCCGCAGGTCGCCACGTCGATGTCCGCGCGGAACGTCGCGATGCCATTGTCCGGATGGGTTTCGGGATACGTGTGCACCGTGATGTGCGACTTGTCCATGTGCGCCACCACCGCGTCGGAGATGATCTCCTTGCCCGCATCCTTCTTGTCGATCACCGGCTCCTCGGAAATGAGGATGGTCACCGACGCGCCCTGGGGGTCGTAGTCCTGGCGGGCTACGTTGAGGATGTTGGCACCGATGATCTCCGCCACGTCCGTCAGGATCTGGGTGAGGCGGTCGGCGTTGTATTCCTCATCGATGTACTCGATGTACCGGCGACGCTCGTCTTCGGACGAGGCATAGCACACGTCGTAGATGTTGAAGCTCAGCGCCTTGGTGAGGTTGTTGAAGCCTTGCAGCCGCAGGCGAGGCAGGGGTTTTACCACGGCGGTGATCCCTCTTCGGGGGTGTCGGATGAGGGGGCGGATTATGCGCCATATGGGGTGACAGCGAAATGTCCGCCGCCCATCCGCCAGCGGGCCGTCGCACAGTGGCCCAGCCCTTGCATGGCCTGCGTTTGCCGTGGGCCACGTATTCGGACTAAGCTTCCTGAATTACAAGCCGTGACCACCATGAGCCCAGGCATCCCCCTTTCAGCCCCTGCTCGCCCCGCCGCCAGCCCCCTGACGCCGGACAACGCCACGCTTGAGCGCTTCCTGGCCCACAGCCACCGGCGCCGGTATCCGGCCCGCGCCGATGTCTTCCGCCCGGGCGACCCCGCCGGCACGCTTTATTACGTGGTGAGCGGGTCGGTAAGCATCATCACCGAGGAAGACGATGACCGCGAGCTGGTCCTCGGCTACTTCGGTTCCGGCGAATTCGTGGGCGAGATGGGCCTGTTCATCGAGTCCGACCGCCGCGAGGTCATCCTGCGCACGCGGACACAGTGCGAGCTGGCGGAAGTCAGCTACGAGCGCCTGCACCAGCTGTTCCTCGGCACGCTGTCGGCCGATGCACCCAAGCTGCTGTATGCCATCGGCGCCCAGCTGTCGCGTCGCCTGTTGGATACCAGCAGGAAGGCCAGCCGCCTCGCATTCCTCGACGTCACCGACCGCATCATCCGCACGCTGCACGATCTGGCCCGCGAACCGGAGGCCATGAGCCACCCGCAGGGCACCCAGCTGCGCGTTTCCCGCCAGGAGCTGGCACGCCTGGTCGGCTGCTCACGCGAAATGGCTGGCCGTGTATTGAAGAAGCTGCAGGCCGACGGTTCCCTGCACGCACGCGGCAAGACCGTCGTGCTGTACGGCACCCGCTGACCGCAGGGAACAGGCGGCCGGTCTTGTGGGCCTGCCGCTGCCCGGGTCGTCGTCTCCACCTGCTCGACCGTTGCAGCGCCCTCGCCTGTAATACTGCGCAGCGCTGGGCCACCTCGTTTGTCCGCACCCCTTCCGCAGGGGGCTGGCGCGCCAAAGCGCCGATACCTTTCCGAGGTTGACGCTGCGCCCGCATGGCCAAGCCAGCGGAATGTCGGACAGGACTGCCTGCGTCATCTTTGCCTTCACCGCATTGATAGGCGGCGTTATCGCGCCCGGGGTTGATGACGGTCGCCAGCAGCGCGCCGTTGGCCACGGCTCTTGCAGAAGTCATGCCTCACAAAGCGTGCAGGATGGGCGCGGCACAAGCCGGCCCACCCTGCACCTGACCGACGCAACCGAGCGGGTCGCACCCATGGCGTCCGAAACCTCACTGCGTCTCGGCCGCGGCTTCGGCGCGCGACTGATCCCGCGTGGCCAGAACTTGCTCGCGCCCGCGTCCTGAATACGCACGCAGCCGCCGCCAGGCCGCAGTGCGACGCATGGGCCGATGAATCGGCCCATGCGTGTCCCGTCCTGTCAGCGCGACGGCCCGGTCTGCTCGCGTTGCTGCGCCACTTGCTGGTCGGTGACCGATGGCGGGTCTTTCGGCTGCCAGCCCTGCGCGGCGGGCGTCTTGAGGTAATCGTCCAGCGCCTGGCGCATGGCACGATCATCACCCCCGTGCATCGCGGAGAACATGCGGTCTACGAACGAACGCTGCGCATCCTCGCTGCGCGGATTCTGCGCTGTGGCGTCCGCAGGCCGGGGGTCGCGATTGGCGGTCGCCAGTGCATCACGCGAGCGCTCCCCGAAGATCCCGTCCACTTTCAGCCCGCGGTCTTCCTGGAACGCTCGCAAGGCATGTTCGGTCTGCGGACCGAATTTGCCCGACGCCGTCTCCAGTGGCCGACCATCGGCGCCCCGATACCCCAGCTGGTTCAGTTGCTGCTGCAGGTCACGCACCGCGGCACCGGACGCTCCGTCACGCAGCACCTCGGGTGCTGCCGTCCGCATCGGAACAGCAGCACCACGTTCGGCGCCCTGCAGGTGCGGCAACGGGTCCACCTGTCGGCCATCGCGCCACATCTCGAAATGCAGGTGCGTGTCTCCCTGTGCAGGCGTGTTGCCGGTCCTGCCCATGGTGCCGATCTGCTGCCCGGCTTCGACACGCYGCCCATTGCGCACGCTGAAGGCGTCGAGATGGAAGTACTTGGTCAGCGTGCCGTCATCGTGCCGCACGTGCACGGTGTTGCCTGCCGCCCCATTGTTCGGACGCACCACCACGGTACCTCCCGCGACGGCCACGACCGGATCGCCGACGTTGCCCTCGATGTCGATGCCGCCATGACGCCGCCCACCGCTGCGTGGCGTACCGAACTCCCCCCGGCCCTCGCGTGGCTTGTCGGCCTGGTTGATGTCATGGTTGCCTGGGGTCGGCCAAGCCAATCCGCCCTCGCGCTGCCGTGCTTCAGCGGCTGGGGCGCGATTGCGATCCTGCTCGGGAAGCGCAAGCTGCTGTGCGATCGCCTCGCGCGTACGCGCGTCGGCGTTGCCGGTGGCTTCAAGCTGGTTCGCAGCCTGGAACGCACGCACGGCTTCCTGCGTCCTGCCTCCATAGATGCCGGAGCGCGTCTCCAGTTCCGCACCCTGGCCGTCGCGGAATCCCAGCTGGTTCAATGAGGTTTGCAGCGCGCGCACGTCCTCACCGCGTTCGCCACGCTGCAGCACACCATCCGCCAGCGGCGACGTGCGCTCGCGGGCAGCCGCATCCGGCTGGCTCGCCTGGATGCCGCGGTCCGGGATACTGATAGCCGCGTACTTGGTATTCCAGTACTGCGAGAACGTATTTGCCAACTCGCGATCGTCGAGGCCGCGCAGGTCTGCGTAGGCACGCCCCGTCAGGCGCTCCACGTCTCGCTCGCTGATATTGTTGAGGATATTCCTGCGCGTGTTGGTACGGGTGAACTCACCCGCCTCGATCGCATTCTGGATGGACGCATAGCCGGCCGCGCCCTGCTGGTGGGCCAGATACAGGTCCAGTCCGCTCGGCGTCTCGTTCCCGGAGAGGAAATCGTGTCCACTGCGGGCCTGCCGACGTGTGATGTCGGCCAGATTGTCCGAATACAGCGCCGCCGCCGCGCGGGTGTTCGCCACCGGATCGAACTCGCGCCCCGCTATTCCGTAATCCTCGGCAGTGYCCGGTACGAACTGGAAAAGTCCTTTCGCGCCACTGGGATTGCTTGCATTCGGATCGAAGCGACCGCCTGTCTCGATGTAGGCGAATCGCAGGAAATCTTCCCGCGGAATGCCGCTTTCCTGTGCTTGTCTTTCGATGATGTCGAGAATCTGCTCACGTGTGTACTGACTGGCCATCGTTGGCTCCTTTGCTGAAGTACGCGACCGGGGGGTCGCTGGACGTCAACCGGGCCCCTCCCTGGGCCTGCTACAAGTCGGTCAACTGTGAATCCGCTTACTTTTCGTAGCGTTGCGTCGCCTGATCGAAGGTGTAGACCACGGTGTCCGCCTCCGTCATGTCGCGAACCTTGCCGGGCGCGGCGATAGTGGTTCCCTTCGAGACAACCTTGAGGTCAGGCAGGCCCGCACCGGTCTGCTCGAATGCGAGCGTCCCGCTGCTCGCCGCGCAAGGCATCACCTCCCCACCATCGCACGCATCACTATTGTCGTAGCTCACGGGAATGCTCCCCAGATAGCCCCATTGCCTGAATCCGAGTGCGTCCACGTCGTCAGGATCGAACAGAAGCAAGGCGAACATGCGTACGTCCGTGCCGTTCACGAAATCCAACGTCGGTACCGCCAAGAGGTAGCGACCGTCGCCGGTCGTGAAAGACTGTGCCTTTCGCGATTCATCGATCTGCTCGGCCCGCCCCATCCTGCCGAACTCGCCGACATAGCCGTCCGTGTCGGGCTTGGACCACTCGGCCTTGCCCTCCTTCTCCAYGCGCGTGAACGTCGCCTGTGAGATGGCGACATGCTCGGGGTCCATCATCCCGTTGTCGCCCTCTGGACCCTCGCCCTCGCTTTTGCTGCCGAAGCCCGTGAAGTAGTGCTTTCCTTTGAGATCGAACGCATGGCCGTACCAGTAGCTGACGGTGGCACCGCCGTCGACCTCGTAGCTGACCGCACCGTCGCCATCCCGCTGGTAGATGAAATACAACACGCTGTCCGCGGAGGGCGGCTTCAGCTCTGACATGGCTTCTTCCTTATTCTGGGGGGGCGTCGCCTGCTCCACGGCCTGCGCACTTCGCGGAGCAGGCACGTCGCACGCGCCCACGATCATTGCCATTGCGACCAGGAGCACGGGGGAAAGGACCTTCATGCGTTGCAACCTCATGTGGGCGACTCCATGACAAGAGCGTTCGTGGGCAAGAAAGGCGCCGGCATCAGTGACGGATGGGCGTGTTCTCGGGCCGGCCGCGACCCTCCCATCGACCCGACTCGATCGCCTTCGGACAGACCGACTTGTATTGGGCGAACGAGAGCGTGTCGTCCTGGGTCCAATCCTTGCCGTACGGGTTCGGTGGCCGACAATAGGGCATCAACATGAAAGCCCCGGTGAAGGGTGGCATGGGCTTCCAGCACGGCATCGGATTCTTCCTCACGTCCTGGCCCTGCGTGCAGAACACGAAGGGGTCGTCCATGCGGTAGTGAAGCGGCTGGTAGTAGCCGTCGGTCTGGGCACTGAGATCGAACAGCACTACCAGTCCCAACAGAATTCCAAGCTTGATGGTCTTTTTCATCGTCGTACTCCTTTTGGGCAGAGGCCTGGCGAACGCTCTGCGGACACAATCCAAGTCATCGCGCCATCGGGTGACCGGACGGAGCAAGGGTTTCACGCTGCAGGATTTCCTGGACTGGCAGCTGTTGCGGAATTTCGCCGCGGTGCTCATGTACCCGCGCAAACCAGGCATGACCGAACTCGGATGCCTGCAGCTCTTCCTGTGCGGCGCGCAGGGCGCCCGACTCGCCCGTCCTTGCCGCCTGCAACAAGCGCTCCACTTCCGACGACGGAGGCCGCGCCTCACGCCGGAGCGGCGGATGGAACGGGAGGGAGTCGTTTACGACATCCGCCGCACCCACGCGTTCGCTGGTGGTGTTCGCGGTCGCGGCATTCGCGCCCCACTTCGATAGCGGCTGTGTCTGGCCCGTCCATTTCTCACGCGCAGCGGGCTCTCCTGGCAGAAGTGGGCCGCGTGCAGCATCGATCCCATCCCGCAACGCGCCGAAGGGGCCGCGGGAAACCACGGTGATCCCCCGGCGCAGATCCGCCACATCGTCCCGGTAACCGGCGATCGCGCGATGGCTTTCTGCTGCAAGAGCGCTCGCTCGGGAGTCATCCAGCACGGAGCGGTCGCGCGCACCCTGGCCATCGACTGGGAGGAAGTGGTGCATTGAATGCGAACCCAACGAAGCGCCTGCAGCCAAAAGAGGATTGTCTGGCGTGACGACATCCAACAGGCGGCTATTGTGGTAACCGGAGGCCTGCAATGTCGCTAYCTCCTTCTCGGTGGCATATACCCTGACGGAACCGTAGTGTGGACTGGCCGCGCTGACGGTATCGGCCGCCATCACGTGGTTGAGTACTCTACCGCCACCTTCTGGGATGCGGCGGTCCAGACTTGCTGCGCCATACGCATTGAACGTCTCACCCCGCAGATCGAAGTAATGCGCCGTGATCTGGGCCAGCGTTCCACCGAGTGAGTGGCCCGTCACGGTGACCTCCGGAGCGTTCTTCCCGGGCTGCATCCCTTCTTGCATGGCAAACGCGATCGCACGCCTCGTCAGTTCAACCGCCTCGTTGGCCTGCGGATTGATACGGCTCAACACCATCGAGCCGTCGGTGACGACGCCATCCTTCCATATCTGTTCGGTGCCACGATGAGCGACCACGATCTCCCCGCCATCAACACGCTGATATAGCGTGCCTTGGTACCCAGTCTTCTTGCTGTCGACATGCTCCAAGATGCGGTAATCGACGCCGCCGAGAGTGACGGGCTCCCGCTGCGCAGGAGGCCGCATGCCGACAGCGCGATCCGCATATGAATCGTTGGCAAGCTCAGCATAGTCGTGGGACTGGATCCTCACGGCAACACCTCTGCAGAAGCCAAGGAAATCATGAAAAATTCGCTCCGCTTCTCATC
>NZ_JBGFFG010000116.1:0-8597 GCF_056175765.1 Pseudoxanthomonas sp. LjRoot204_2
GCCCTTGGCCTGGAAGATGCGGCCATCCTCGATGGGGCCGCACTGGCTGATGTGGCCATCGGCCGGCATCAGCAGCGCGCGCGGGTCGGCATCGGCAACCCGTGCGCCCGGCCTCAGTGCGCGGGTGAAAAAGGCGTTGAAGCTCGGGTAGGACAGGGGGTCGGGATTGGCGGCTTCACCGAGGTCGACATTGAATTTCCGCGTCACCGTATCGATCAGCCAGCGGCTGACGCCTGGCGAGGTCGAATAGGCCAGCCGGCGCGCCAGCGACGACAGGAAGCGGTGCGGCAGTACGTAGGTTAGCGAGGTCAGCAGGCTCATTTCGACGCCGCCTCGGTCAGCGCGCGCATGTCGGCGGCGATCGCCCTGGGCTGGAATGGCGGGCGGATCAGGCCGGCCAGGCGGCCCTGCGGGTCGAGTACGCCGATCGCGGACGAGTGGTCCATGCTGTAGTCGTTCGGGTTCTGTTCGAAGCCTTCCCCGGGGACCTTCATGAAGACGAAGCCCAGCGACCTGGCGAAGTTCTCCAGGGTCGGGATGTCGGCCGTGGCTGCCATCGTGTCGAGATGGAAGGCGTGGGCGTACTCGCCGATGCGGGTCGGCGTGTCGCGCTCGGGGTCGACCGAGACGAACAGCACGCGCGGGCGGGTCGAGTCGGGCAGGTCCTTCCACTGCGCCTGGGCCTGTGCCAGCTCGGCCAGCGTGGTCGGGCAGACGTCGGGGCAGAAGGTGAAGCCGAGGAAGACGAGCGTCCAGTGGCCCTTCAGTTCCCCGTCGGTGAGCTGGGTGCCGTCGGACTGGCGCAGCGAGAATGGCGGCAGCGGCCGCGGCTGCGGAAACAGGGTCACCGTCTGGGTCGCTGGCCATTGCGTGGCGGGCGTGACGGGGCCGAAGAATTTCTGCGCGGCCAGCAGGCCCAAGCCGGCGGCCAGCGCCAGGACGAGGATGAGGCCGATCTTCTTGTTGAACATGCGCTGGGGATTCCCACGATGGAAGGGCGCGGCCACACGGGCCGGGGGCCGCATGGGCGCGGCGGCAAGGCGGCCATGATACCGGGGCAGCCCCTATAATCGGCGGCCTTCGCCGTCCCGGCGTCTTCACAAGCCTTGCCATGACCGCCGACGTCGCCGCCGAACTGCACACCATCATCGACCTGATCCGGTACGGCGCCAGCCGCTTCAACGGGGCCGGCCTGACCTTCGGCCACAGCTACGACAACGCGCTGGACGAGGCCTCGCATCTGGTGCTGCACACGTTGCACCTGCCGCCCGACCTGGGCCCSGCCTACGGGCAGGCGCGCGTCACGGGTGCGGAGAAGGCCCAGGTGCTGGCGCTGTTCGAGCGACGCGTCAGCGAGCGCATCCCGGTCGCCTACCTGACCGGCGAGGCCTGGTTCGCCGGCCTCAGCTTCAAGAGCGATGCCCGTGCCCTGGTGCCGCGTTCGCCGATCGCGGAACTGATCGAAGCCGGCTTCGAGCCCTGGCTC
Source organism: Pseudoxanthomonas sp. LjRoot204_2 (assembly GCF_056175765.1). NCBI lineage: Bacteria > Pseudomonadati > Pseudomonadota > Gammaproteobacteria > Lysobacterales > Lysobacteraceae > Pseudoxanthomonas > Pseudoxanthomonas sp. LjRoot204_2. The sequence continues at coordinate 1,487 of NZ_JBGFFG010000116.1, forward strand.
GGCGGCCGCGACGTCACCCGTGCGCTGGACCTGTGCACAGGCTCCGGCTGCATCGCCATCGCGATGGGCCACTACAACCCGGACTGGCAGGTCGACGGCGTCGACATCAGCGACGACGCCCTGGCGCTGTCGGCGGAAAACAAGGCGCGCCTGCTGGCCGACAACGTGCAGTTCCTCAAGTCCGACCTGTTCGCCGGCCTGACCGGCAGGCACTACGACCTGATCGTCACCAACCCGCCCTACGTCACCAACGACGAGACCGACGCGCTGCCCAGGGAATATTCCTTCGAACCGGAACTTGGCCTGCGCGCCGGCGACGACGGGCTGGACCTGGTGCTGAAGATCCTGCGCGATGCGCCGCTGCACCTGAGCCAGGACGGCCTGCTGATCTGCGAAGTCGGCGAGTCCGAGCGTGCACTGGTCGCGCTGCTGCCGGACGTCGAATTCGCGTGGATCGAGTTCAAGGTGGGGCAGATGGGCATCTTTGCCGTCGAATGCGCAGAACTGATCCGCCACAACGCGCAGATCAGCGCGCTCGCCGCCACGCGGAAGTAGCGCGTCTCGCACGCGGTCCGCGGCGGTTGCGCCTGCAACCGTCGCGGCCAACGTTGGCGCACTGCACAATAGGGCGCCCGGCGTGCGATGCTTCAACGCCCGGCAGGGTGGTTCCACAGCGGAGCGGCGCTTGAGCAGCAACAGTTTCGGAAAACTCCTCACGGTCACCACGTTCGGCGAATCGCACGGACCGGCGATCGGTTGCGTCGTCGACGGCTGCCCGCCGGGGCTGGACATCGCGCCCGAGGAGTTCCGTCACGACCTGGAGCGCCGCGCCACCGGCAAGTCGCGGCACACCTCCGCGCGCCGCGAGGCCGATGAGGTCGAGATCCTCAGCGGCGTCTACGAGGGGCGCACCACCGGCACGCCGATCGCGCTGCTGATCCGCAACACCGACCAGCGCAGCAAGGACTACGCCGACATCGCACGGCAGTTCCGCCCGGGGCATGCGGACTACACCTACTGGCAGAAGTACGGCATCCGCGACCCGCGTGGTGGCGGACGTTCGTCGGCGCGAGAAACTACCATGCGCGTCGCGGCGGGCGTGATCGCCAAGAAGTGGCTGCAGCAGCGTCACGGCGTGAGCGTGCGGGGTTACCTGTCGCAACTCGGGCCGATCACCCCCGAAGGCTTCGACTGGAGCGCGGTGGAGGACAACCCGTTCTTCTGGCCGCACGCGGCGCAGGTGCCGGCGCTGGAAACCTACATGGATGCGCTGCGCAAGTCGGGCGATTCCATAGGCGCGCGCGTCAATGTCGTCGCCGACGGCGTGCCGCCCGGCTGGGGCGAGCCGATCTACGGCAAGCTGGACGGTGATCTCGCCGCCGCGCTGATGAGCATCAATGCGGTGAAGGGCGTGGAGATCGGCGACGGTTTCGCGGCGGTTACCCAGAAGGGCACCGAGCATCGCGACCTGATGACGCCTGACGGGTTCCTGTCCAACCACGCAGGCGGCATCCTTGGCGGCATCTCCACTGGCCAGCAGGTCACCGCGTCCATCGTGCTGAAGCCGACCTCGAGCCTGCGCCTGCCGGGCGCGACCGTGGACGTGGATGGCAATACGGTGGATGTCATCACCACCGGTCGCCACGACCCCTGCGTAGGCATCCGTGCCACGCCCATCGCCGAGGCGATGATGGCGCTGGTGCTGATGGACCAGGCGCTGCGCCATCGCGCGCAGTGCGGTGATGTCGGCGTCGTGCCGCCGCAGGTCCCCGGCAGCCTCGATGGCTGAGTCGCGGCCGCGCGTCTGGGTGTCGCAACCGCTGTTCGACGACATCGTCGAGCGGCTGGATGCGCACTTCGACGTGCGTTCGACCCCGGAGGTCATCGAGCACGCACCCCAGGCCATCGCCGACGCGTTGCGCGACAGCGCGGGTGCGCTGGTGACGCTGAACGAACGCATCGGGGCGCAGGAAATCGGCGCCGCCACGCAGCTGCGCGCGATCGCCAACGTGGGCGTGGGCTACAACAACCTCGATGTCGACGCGTTGACGCAGGCCGGCATCGTCGCCACCAACACGCCGGACGTACTCACCGAGACCACGGCCGATTTCGGTTTCGCGCTGCTGATGGCCACCGCGCGCCGCATCACCGAAGCCGAGCGCTGGCTGCGCGAAGGGCAGTGGCGGCAGTGGTCCTTCAGCACGTTGCTGGGCGCGGACCTGCATGGCAGCACGCTGGGCATCGTGGGCATGGGCCGGATCGGGCAGGGCATCGCGCGCCGCGCGCGCGGCTTCGGCATGCGCGTGCTGTACCACAACCGCAGCCGGTTGCCGGACGCGGTCGAGCGGGAATGCGGTGCGGACTACGCGAGCTTCGACGATGTGCTCGCTAAGGCCGACCACGTGGTGCTGGCGCTGCCGTACGCGCCGCAGGTCCACCACCTGGTCGACGCGGCCGCGCTGGCGAAGATGAAGCCGACCGCCACGCTGGTGAACATCGCGCGCGGTGGCATCATCGACGAGGTCGCACTGGCCGATGCGCTGGGCAACGGACGCCTGGCCGCCGCAGGCCTGGACGTCTACGAAGGCGAACCCGCCGTGCTGCCCGAACTGCTCGCGCTGCGCAACGTGGTGCTGACGCCGCATATCGCCAGCGCCAGCCTCGCCACGCGCCGCGCGATGGTGTCGCTGGCAGTGGACAACCTGATCGCCGCGCTGGGCGAGGGTCCGGACGCGGGTCATCCGCCGACGCCGGTCAATCCGGACGCGCTGGCCATCGCCGGCACCATCAAAATCACCATCGCCAAACGACAGGGAGCCTGAGGCACGTCCGCAGGTTCCCCGAACACAGCCTTCTCCCGTCTGCTGTCTTCACTCCTCCCTTCGCGAAACCCCTCCATGAGCAACCAGAACCGTAGCTTCAACGTCGCCGTCGTGGGCGCCACCGGCGCCGTCGGCGAAACCATGCTGTCCATCCTCGCCGAACGCGATTTCCCGATCGGCAAGCTCGTCGCCCTGGCGTCCGAGCGTTCCGCCGGCAACAGTGTCGAATTCAACGGCGAAAAGATCACCGTGCAGGACCTGGCCACCTTCGATCCGACCGGCATCGACATTGCGCTGTTCTCGGCAGGCGGCGGCATCTCCAAGGAATTCGCGCCGAAGTTCGCCGCGGCCGGTGCCGTCGTCATCGACAACTCCTCGGCCTTCCGCTACGACGCCGACATCCCGCTGGTCGTCAGCGAAGTGAACCCGGAGCAGGTGCAGAACCGCCCGCGCGGCATCATCGCCAACCCGAATTGCTCGACCATGCAGATGCTGGTCGCGCTCGCGCCCATCCACCGCAAGGTCGGCATCGAGCGCATCAACGTGGCGACCTACCAGTCGGTCTCGGGCGCCGGGCGTTCGGCACTCGAAGAGCTCGGCCGCCAGACCGGCGCGCTGCTGAACTTCCAGGACCCCGATCCGCAACGCTTCCCGGTGCAGATCGCCTTCAACCTGATCCCCCACATCGACGACTTCCTCGACAACGGCTTCACCAAGGAAGAGATGAAGCTGGTGTGGGAAACGCGCAAGATCCTCGGCGACGACAGCATCCAGGTGAATCCCACCGCCGTGCGAGTGCCGGTGTTCTACGGACACTCCGAAGCCGTCGCCATCGAAACACGCGACAAGATCACCGCCGCGGACGCGCGCGCGCTGCTGGCGTCGTCGCCGGGGGTGGAGGTCGTCGACGATCGCGCACCCGGCGGCTATCCCACGCCGGTCACGCATGCCTCGGGCAACGATGCGGTCTACGTGGGCCGCATCCGCGAAGACCTCTCGCACCCGCGCGGCCTGAACCTGTGGATCGTGTCCGACAACATCCGCAAGGGCGCCGCCCTGAACGCCGTGCAGATCGCCGAGCTGGTGGCGAAAAACGGCTGAGCCGCTATAGTCGTGACCGGGAAAACTTGGGGAAGGGCCGTGAAACCGAAGCACAGACCTCGGGCGGCAAGACTCCACCTGGCCGGCATGATCGGGCTGGGGCTGGCGTTGCTGAGCAACGCAGCCCTCGCGCTCGGCCTGGGGGAGATCAAGGTCAAATCGCAGCCCGGCCAGCCCTTGCTGGCCGAGATCCCGGTCATTTCCAGCGAACCGGGCGAACTCGAGCAACTGCGTGCGCGCCTGGCGTCGCCGGTGACGTTCGAGCGCGTCGGCCTGCCGCGACCGCAGGGGTTGGTGAACGAGCTGGACTTCACGGTCGCGCTGGACGACGCCGGGCGTCCGGTGGTGCGCGTCACCAGCCGTACGCCGGTGGACGTGGCGGCGGTGAACTTCCTGATCGAGGTCGACTGGGGCCAGGGGCGGCTGGTGCGCGAGTATTCGGCGCTCGTCAGCGCGCCGGGGACGCTGGCGGCGGCAGAACAGCCGGTGATCGACGCGCCGGTTGCCGCGCCTACCGACATCATCAGCCGTCCGGTCGAACCGGTCGCCTCGACGCCGCAGGAAACGGCGGAAGCATCGCCTGAAGCGGCCGCGCAGCCCACGCCGGCACCGGCGGCGGCACCCGTTGCGTCGGTGGCACAGGCGGCTTCCGTGGCGCCCGGTGGCACGTTGGCACCGGTGCGTCGTGGCCAGTCGCTTTCCCAGATCGCGGCGCCGCTGGCACGCGAGCAGGGCTACACGCTGGACCAGGCGATGGTCGCACTGCTGCGCGCCAATCCCGAGGCCTTCATCAACGGCAACCTCAACCTGCTGAAGCAGGGCGCTGTGTTGCGCGTCCCGGACGTGGCGGACGCGCAGACGATCCTGGAGGGTGAAGCCGCGGCGCTGGTGCGCAGCCAGATTGCGGAATGGCGCCGCGCACGCGCGCCCATTCCGCAACCGGCCGCCGTCGTCGACGCCACGCCAGCGACGGCGCCTGCCGCGGCGGCATCCCGCCCGGCACCGGTGGCGGATGCACGGCTGGAAATCGCGCCCGCGGCCACGAGCACGTCGGGTTCTGGAACGCAGTCCGGCGTCAGCGCCGGCGGTGAGGGCGAGATGTTGGCGAACGAACAGTTGCAGCAGTCGAAGGAAGACCTGGCCGCGCGCGAAGCGGAAGTGCAGGAGCTGCGCTCGCAGGTCGCGGACCTGGAAAAGCTCAAGGCGCAGCAGGAACAACTGCTGGCCATGAAGGACAGCGATCTCGCCGCCGCACAGCAGCGGCTGGCGCAGAGCAACGGCAGCGACGGTGGCGTGCCGGTGTGGGCATGGGCAGGCTTCGGCCTGCTGTTCGCGGGCGCGCTGGCCTGGGGATTCGCGCAACGTCGCCAGCGCCTGTCGCCCGCGCCGGTACCGCGCAACCCGGTGTTCGGCAAGGCCCCTGCAGAGAGCCGCGCTGCCGAACTCGCTGCCGTGATCCCGCAGACGGTGCCCGAGGCGGAGACGGCGCCGAGCCCGGTGCTGGAGCCGTCCGTCGCCGCGCCGCCCAAGGTCGCGCCGACCCCGGTAGCCAAGCCTGCGATGGGGCCCACCTGGCACGCAGGCGGGGCTGCCTCCGGCGCACCGGTGGCACCTGCGCCGACGCCGGCGCCGGCCGGCCGCGACCGTCTTGAACTGGCGGTGGCCTACCTCGACCTGGGCGACGTGGCCACGGCCCGTGATCTGCTGAACGAAGTGGCGGCGGGCAACGATGCCGGCGCGCGCGACGAAGCCCTGCAGCTGCTCCGCGATATCGGATGAAAGGCGCGGAGTGATGTCGTGACGCGCTATGCGCTGGGTGTCGAATACGACGGCAGCGAATTCCTGGGATGGCAACGGCTGAGCAAATCCGGCACGCCGGACGACACCCGCACCGTGCAGTCGGCGCTGGAACTCGCGCTGTCGTCCGTCGCCGATGCCCGGGTGGATACGATCTGCGCCGGCCGCACCGACGCCGGTGTGCATGCGCAGTGCCAGGTCGTGCATTTCGACAGCGACGCGGCGCGGACGCCACGGGGCTGGCTGCTGGGGGCGACGGCGCGGTTGCCGCCTGCCGTCTGCGTACGCTGGTGTCAGCCGGTGGCCGAGGATTTCCACGCGCGCTTCTCGGCGCGTGCCCGTCGCTACCGTTACACGTTGGTCAATCGCCTGGCGCGACCGGCGTTGGAGCGGCAATACCTCAGCTGGGAAAAGATCCCGCTGGATGCCGATGCCATGCACCGCGCCGCCCAGGTGCTGGTCGGCGAGAACGACTTCAGCGCGTTCCGCACCGTGCATTGCCAGTCGCCGCATGCGATGCGCAATCTCCATGCGATTTCGGTGGCGCGACAGGGCGAGCGGGTGGTCGTGGAGGTGCAGGCAAATGCCTTCCTGCACCACATGGTGCGCAACATCGTCGGTTCGCTGCTGGTGGTGGGGCGGGGTGAGCGGCCGGAAACCTGGGTGGGCGAGCTGCTGGCCGGCCGTGATCGCACGGTGGCCGGGCCGACCGCACCGCCGGATGGCCTGGTCTTCGTCAGTCCGCTATACCCGGCGGAGTGGCAGCTGCCCGCGGAAGTGACGCTGCAGGACACGCCCGTCGCGGCCGCGGCGCCATTGTAGCGGACCATGTCCGCACTGCTTTTCCAGGCACGTCCGCCCGGCGGACAGGTCCCGCCGGCATGGCCCGGCTCCGCGCGATCCCCCGAAAGCGGCTACGCTTCCGCGACGCCCGACCTTTTCCCCACCATGCACATGCGCATCAAATTCTGTGGCCTGACGCGTGCCGAGGATGTCCGCCTGGCGGTCGAGCTGGGCGTGGACTACGTCGGCCTGGTGTTCGCGCCGCACAGTCCGCGCCGGCTGCTGCTCGGCCAGGCGCGCATGCTGCGCGACCTGGTGCCGGAAGAGATCGCAGTGGTCGCGCTGGCCATGGACAACACGCGTGGCGACATCGAGCACATCGTGGAATCGCTGCAGCCCGACCTGCTGCAGTTCCATGGCGACGAAGACGATGCATTCGCGACCTCCTTCGGGCGCCCGTACTGGAAGGCGATCGCGATGGGCGGGCAGGACGCGGGCGTATTCGCCCGAGTGTCGGCCTATCCGGGCGCGCAGGGCTTCCTGTTCGTCGGCCACGCCGCAGGCGAGCAGGGGGGGAGCGGGCAGCGCTTCGATTGGCGCCGCATGCC
>NZ_JBGFFG010000117.1:0-8555 GCF_056175765.1 Pseudoxanthomonas sp. LjRoot204_2
CCGCTTGCACAGCAGGCGGAACGGCTTGTCGGTCACGCCGGCCATGGGGGCCAGCATCACGGGGGCGTCGATGCGATAGGGACCGATCTGCATGCCGGCATTATCCGCCGTTTGTCCCCGGGGAGAACCGGCAGGACTACGCGCCGTAGCGCACCGCCAGGTCCGCGCGCAATGGCATCGCCAGCGCGGCACCAGCACGTTCGGTCGACAGCGCCGCGTAGCGGTTGGCGAACCGCACGTGATCGGCAAAGCAGGGCAGTGCGGCCTCGGCCAGCGACGCCGCGAGTGCGCCGTTGAAGGCATCGCCGGCGCCGGTCGTATCGACGACCGTGGCCGCCTCCGCCGCGACGCGGTAATGCGGGCGGGCGTCGCCGCGCAGGGCGTCGTCGGGATGCGACACGTACACGCCGGTGGCGCCCAGCGTCACCACCACGGTGCCGTGGGGGAACAGCTGACGACAGTGCTGGTGCAGGGTGACCCCATCGAGCGTGGCGACATCGTCGGCGCTGATCCGTTCGCCCAGGTGGCGTGCGAGCAGGGCGGCGAATTCGGTTTCGTTCGGCGTGATGACATCGGCGTGCGCCAGCAGTTCGGTCGTCGTCGCGGCATTCGCCGGTGCGGGGTTCAGCAGGGTGGTGGCACCGCACTGGCGGGCGGCCTGCAGTGTGGCCAGCACGGTGTCCGCGGGCGATTCCAGCTGGGCCAGCACCACGCCTGCGGCGACGAGCACGTCCGCCTGCCCCGTGGCGAAGTCGGCCGACAGGGTCGCGTTGGCGCCGGCGCCGATGACGATGGTGTTGCGCCCGTGCGCATCCACGTAGATGCCGGCGGTCCCGGTGGGCTCCTCGCTCGCGTCGACGCGCAGCGCCAGGCCGTCGGCGGCCGCCAGGTCACGCGCCAGCCGCCCCCCGGCGTCGTCGCCCAGCGCACAGACGAACGTGGTGTCCGCGCCCGCCCGCACCGCCGCGACCGCCTGGTTGAAGCCCTTGCCCCCGGGCCCACTGGCATAACGTCCGGCGATGGTGGCGCCCGCCGCCGGCAGCGCGTCGCAGCGCCAGACATGATCGACATTGAACGAGCCCACGACGACGACGCGGGCGGCAGGGAGGTGCGTATTCATGGTGCGATACCTGAGGTCCGGAACGCGGCATCGCCACGCCCACGGGAAGGGAACGTAAACAGGATGGGCGGGGCGGCCGGCGGCCGCCGCTCACGGGTCAGCCGAAGTGCGACAGCACGCCGGCGATGGTGGCCGTCATCAGCGTCGCGATGGTGCCGCCCAGCACGGCGCGCAGCCCGAACCGTGCCAGGTCGGAGCGACGCTCGGGCGCCAGGCCGCCGATGCCGCCGATCTGGATCGCGATCGAACTGAAGTTGGCGAAACCGCACAACGCATAGGTCGCGATCAGGCGGCCCTCATCGGTCAGCGTCACGCCGGGCGTCTGCCCGTTCACGATGCCGGCCAGCTGCAGGTAAGCGACGAACTCGTTGATCACCACCTTCTGGCCGATCAGCGAACCCACGGTGGTCGCGTCCTGCCACGGTACGCCGATCACCCAGGCGATGGGCGCCAGCAGGTAGCCGAAGATCGTCGCCAGGTCGGTCGGCTTGCCGATCGCGGAGGCCAGGCCGGTGATCTCGCCCAGCCACGTCAGCGGCGCATTGATCAGCGCGATCAGGGCGATGAACGCGAGCAGCATCGCGCCGATGTTCAATGCCAGCTTCAGGCCATCGCCGGCGCCCGCGGCAGCGGCGTCGATGATGTTGCTGGAGGTCTTCTCCACTTCCATCTTCACGGTGCCGCGGGTCAGCGGCGTGCCGGTTTCCGGGATCAGCAGCTTCGCCACCACAAGCGTGGCGGGAGCGGCCATGATCGAGGCGGCCAGCAGGTGCTTGGCATAGAAGGCCTGCTGCTCCGGGTCGCCGCCACCCAGCATGCCCACGTAGGCCGCAAGCACGCCACCGGCGATGTGGGCCATGCCGCCGATCATCATGGTGATCAGCTCGGACTCGGTCATCTTCGGAATATAGGGGCGCACCGTCAGCGGCGCTTCGGTCTGGCCGATGAACACGCTGGCGCAGACGCTGGTGGTTTCCGCGCCGGAGACCTTCATGACCTTGGTGATGGCCAGCGCCATCATCCGCACGATGAACTGCATCACGCCCAGGTGGTACATCACGCCCATCAGCGCGGCAAAGAAGATGATGGTGGGCAGTACCTGGAAGGCGAAGATGAAGCCGAACTTCTCGGTGTCCATCAGGCTGCCGAAGATGAAGCCGGAGCCCGCCTTGACGAACTCGAGGATCTTCACGAACCCATGGCCCAGCCAGTCGAACACTTCGCGTCCGCCGGGCACCAGCAGCACCAGCGCGGCGAAGGCGATCTGCAGGGTGACGCCCGTGGCGACCAGCTTCCAGTCGATGGCCTTCCGGTTGTTGGAAAACAGCCAGACGATGCCGATCAGCACCGCCAGACCGAACAGGCCAAAGCCGATCCGCCCCAAGACTTCCAGCATGTATTCCCCCAGACCTTGCATGTTGTTCTGACCGGGCAGTCTAGCAGCGCGCCGGCTTCCCCAGACCGTTCAGCCAACCCCTCGCCACGCGACCCAGAGGGCCAGGCCGAAGAACACCACGGCAGCCAGCGTGCGGGCCAGCTTCAGCGGCAGCCTGTCGGCGAACCGATGGCCCAGCCAGACCACCGGCAGGTTGGCCAGCAGCATCCCGATCGTGGTGCCCGCGATCACCTGCCACAGCGGCGTGTACTTGGTCGCCAGCAGGACGGTGGCGACCTGGGTCTTGTCGCCGATCTCCGCCAGGAAGAAGGCAAGGGTGGTGGCGATGAACGCGCCGTGCGCGGGCAGTTTCTCGTTCTCGTCCAGGGTGTCCGGCTTTAGCGTCCACAGGGCCACGGCCAGGAAGCTGGCGGCCACCAGCCAGCGCAGGACGTCCGGTGACAGCCATTGGGTGAGCTCAGCGCCCAGCCAGGCGGAGATGGCATGGTTCACGACCGTGGCGGCGAGGATGCCCCAGGCGATGGGCCAGGGTTTGCGGTAACGCGCCGCAAGCAGCAGCGCGAGCAGTTGGGTCTTGTCGCCGATCTCGGCCAGGGTGACGGTGCCGGTGGAGACCAGCAGGGCATGCAGCGATTGCATCGACAACTCCGGGGCCAGGCGTTCGCGGATGGACGYGAAGGCAAACGGCACGCAGCCCGGCCCGGGTTAGCGCGACGCCTGCCTTCGGTCTTGCCCGGCGAAGCGGATCGCTTCGTCCCGCGCACCATGGTCGGCTGACCAAGTGTGTTGACGCGCGGACCCCGTCAGGACGGGTGGGCTACTCCCCGGAGGAGGAAAGTGCGCACATTGTAATGAGACGGACGCGGGCACGGCGGAGACGTTCTCATTTAGACGGCGGCGGGAGGTACATGCACGGGATGTTGACTCGCAAATAAGAATCATTATCATCGATGGTGTTCCTTCCCTGGAGCCCACCATGATCCCGACCCTCACCACCTCGCCCATGCTCGACACGCGTTCGCTGCGCGAGCGCCTCTCCTTGCCGGCCACGCCACGCAGCGAAGACCTGCTCCACAGCGACGCTCTGTTGAAGGGGCAGCGCGAAGTCCTGATCCGCCATGGCGACCGCGTCTATCGCCTGCGTCACACCAGCAATGACAAGCTGATCCTCACCAAGTAGTTCCAAGGTCGCCGCCACCGATGGCGGCGACCCGCTTCTCTCTCCACCGGGCCAGCCAAGGATTCTCCGGCCGCCAGCCTTCCGGGTCTGATCACCACCCACAGGAATGCTGTACGCCATGATGCGTCCCACGCTGCTCACCGCGGCCGTGTGGCTGGCCCTTGCCGGCCATGCCCATGCCGCTCCCGCCACCGATGCGGCTTCGCCCTCTTCCTCCAGCGCCGATGCGAATGAACTGGCGCGCATCCAGGTTACCGCCACGCGCAGCGAGCGCGCCGTCACGGATGTGCCGAACACGGTCAGCGTCATCGATCGCGAGGAACTGGACGACCGCCTGGTCCGCGACATCAAGGCACTGGTGCGCTATGAGCCCGGCGTGACCGTGACCTCCAGCTTCGGCCGCTTCGGCCTGGGTGGCTTCCGCATCCGCGGCCTGGAAGGCAATCGCGTACGCATCCAGACCGATGGCATTCCGGTATCGGACGCGTTCTCGATCGGCAGCTTCTCCAACGCGAGCCGCAACTTCGTCGACTTGGACACGTTGAAGCAGGTCGAGATCGTGCGCGGGCCGTCCAGTTCGCTGTACGGCTCGGATGCGCTCGGCGGCGTCGTGTCGTTCATCACCAAGGATCCTTCGGACTATCTCGATGACGGCAAGGATGCGTACTTCGGCTTCCGCCTCGGCTTCGACAGCAGCTGGAACGGCTTGTTCGGCAACGCCACCACGGCCTTCGGCGGCGAGCGCTGGAGCGGCCTGGTCAGCGTGGGCCACCGGCAGGGCCAGGAGACCGAGAACCAGGGCGATGTCGGTGGCGTCGGTGCCACGCGCACGTTGCCGAATCCGCAGGAACGGGACGGCCGCAGCCTGTTGACGAAGCTGGTCTTTGCACCGAGCGAAGGACAGCGGTTCCGCCTGACGGTGGAAGGCAACGAGGACAATGCCGATACCGATCTGTTGACCCAGCAGGGGTATCAATCGCTGACGCGCGCCACCAACGATCGCGTGATCGCGCGCGACCACCAGACGCGTGCGCGCGTCGCCTTCGCGCATGAGTGGGACAACCTTTCGGCGGCATTCGCCGACAGTCTGGACTGGCAGGTCTACCGCCAGGACAGCGAGACCACCCAGTACACGCGCGAGGAACGCGCGCTGCCGGCGCCGACGCTGCGCGACATCCGCGAGCGCGAGTTCAATTTCGACCAGCGGACCTATGGTCTCCAGGCGAATTTCCGCAAGGCGTTCGGCACCTCTGTTCGCCACGACCTGATCTATGGCCTGGACCTCGCACGTACCGAGACACGGCAGAAGCGCGACGGTCTGCGCACGTTCCCGCTGACCGGCGTGAGCACGCCGGTCATGTCGCCGGATACGTTCCCCGTGCGCGACTTCCCGGTGAGCAAGACCACAACGGCCGCCCTGTACGTGCAGGACGAGATCAGCTTCGCTGACGGCGCGTTCCGATTGGTTCCGGGCCTGCGCGTGGACCACTATCGCCTCGATCCGCAGCACGACGCGATCTTCGACGCCGACAATCCGGGCGTGGCGCTGGCGGACATCCGCGAAACCAGCGTGTCGCCCAAACTCGGCATGGTGTGGACGTTCGCGCCGGCGTGGTCGCTGTTCGGTGGATATGCGCATGGCTTCCGATCGCCGCCGTACAACGACGTCAACATCGGGTTCACCAACGTGCAGTTCGGGTACACCGCCATCGCGAACCCGGACCTGAAGCCGGAAACCAGCGACGGCGTCGAACTGGGCGTGCGTTATGCAGGCGAAGTGGCGTATGCGAGCTTCTCGGGCTACTACAACCGCTACGACGACTTCATCGAATCGATGCGGCCCATCGGCTACAACGACGACGGGCTGATGGTCTACCAGTCGCAGAACATTTCCGAAGCGCAGATCCATGGCCTGGAGCTCAAGGCGGGCCTGGACATCGGTGCGCTGTCCGATGCGTGGGCGGGCTGGTCGTTGCGCGGTGCGGCCGCGTGGTCGCGCGGCAAGGACCGCAGCACCGATACGCCGCTGGACAGCGTGGACCCGCTGACCGCGACGCTGGGCCTGGCATACGACGCCTCGTCGTGGGGCGCGGAACTAGCAGGCCGTTTCGTGGACCGCAAGCGCCGCGTGTCGGACCCGGACTACTACCGCCAGGCGGGCTATGGCGTGCTCGACCTGTACGTGCGCTGGAATTTCGCGCCTGGCGCGAAGTTCAACGTCGGCGTCTTCAACCTGGCCGATCGTCGCTACATCGACGCGGGCGACATGGCGCTCGTTGCCACCGGCAGCACCACGCTCGATCGCTACACTGCGCCGGGCCGCACGCTGTCGGCCAGCGTGGCGGTGAGCTGGTAACCGCCATGCCGATGCTGCGGGCACTCCCCGGTTCCGTCACGGGCGCATCCACGGATGCGTTCCCGGGCGCCGCGCAACTCGCGGCGTTGGGACCGGTGTTGTGCCTGTATCGCACGCAGCACGGCAGCGAACTGGCAGGCTGGCAACAGGCGGTGCGGGTGGAAGCCCGCGCCGGCGTGGGCAGCGACGGTCTGGACGAACGATTGCTGTTCTTCGACGCGCAGGGACGGTGCTGCTGGCGTCTGTGCCTATTGCCGGACAGCGATTTCGTGGCCTGGGATCGCCTGGTGGCGTCGTTGCCGCAGGGCGCCGACGGTGAAGCCGCCGGGCTGGCCGACCGCCTGTGGCAACGCCTCGCGGGACGCTTGCTCGGCGGGCAGTGGCGCGCCTGTGCGCTGCAACTCCATGCGGTGCCGCAGCCCGCCACGTTGCCCGTGCTGGCAGCCAGCCTGTCGTTGATGTCGGTGCTGGGCGTCAACACGGCGCGTCGCATCGCCCACGCGGAAGGCGCGGAACTGGAAAGTGGGCTGCACGACTGCTGCTGCGCATCGTCGACCCGCTACAACGCGTCCCTGCCTGGCGTGGATCGACAAACCCCTATGGAGGCGGGCGACAAGGTCGTGCCGCTGATCAGACTCAAATGAGAGAAGCCACCATGAAAACACCGGTCGCCACCCTGCTGTCCACCGCCTTGCTGCTGGCCGCAGGCCAGGCCTTCGCCGCCGACCCTGCCCGCGATCGCCAGTCGATCCTGGCGATGCAGGGCGATTACACCGTCGACTTCGCCTTCGACGAAACCGTCCTGCTGCAGCCGGGCTACGAGCGGCAGGCGGCCATGCGCAGCGGCGGCGATGAGACCGTCATCGTCGTCGAAGACACGCCGAGCCGGATCGTCCTCCAGCACATCCTGGTCGACGCCGAGAGTGGCCACGTGACCAAGCACTGGCGGCAAGACTGGACCTACGAGGCACCTACGCGCTTCGAGTTCAGTGCCGATCAGACCTGGAGCGTCCGCGCGATCCCTGCCGATGCCACGCGCGGCGCGTGGACGCAGTGCGTGTATGAGGTCAGCGATGCGCCGCGCTACTGCGGTACCGGCCGCTGGGAGTACACCAACGGCGTGACGACCTGGACCAGCGATCTGAGCTGGCGGCCGCTACCACGTCGCGAGTACACCAAGCGCAGCGACTACAACGCCCTGTCGGTGGTCAACCGCCACACGCTGACGCCGAACGGCTGGACTCACGAGCAGTTCAACACCAAGGTCCTGCGAAAACCTGACGGGACGCAGGTGGAACTGGCGCGCGAGTTCGGCTTCAACGATTACATCAAGACCACCGAGGTCGACTTCAAGCCCGCGCGCGATTACTGGCAGGCGACGGCCGGCTACTGGGCCAAGGTGCGCGCGCATTGGGATCGATTCCTGTCCCGCGCGCCCGGCGTCCACCTGAAAACCAAGGTGGATGGCATGGCGATGATCATTCCGCTGTTCACCCAGGCCAGCGACGTGCAGGAAGGCAAGACCGTGGCGGATGCGGCCATCGCCAAGGTGTTCGCCGACTGGGTCGAACCTGCACCTGCAGAACGTACCGCCGCGGCCGGGCAATCGCGCTGAAGGTTCTCTCCGGCACAGGGACGTGCCGCCTTTGCAGAAAAAGACCCCCGCGGTTGCGGGGGCAGGGGATTCATCGGTTTCTCTTCTAGTAATACGTGTCAGAGCAGCGTGCTGCCCTTGCCGGATGGCGGTACGGGCGCAGCAGGCGGCGGGGGCGGCAGCGGCACCGGCATGTCGCCGCCGTCGTCTTCGAAGGTCTGCACCTTGCCGTCCTGGTCGACGATCATCACGCGCCGACGCTCCACGACGTTCGGCGCCTTGCCGGCGGTCTCGGCCGTACGCGGCTTCACGACCACACGCGCTGTCGCGGGAAAACGGAACGCCGCGGCTTTCGGTACGGTCACGGTGCTGGTCCGGGTCTGGCGGTCCCGCAGGTATTCGATCGCGACCTTGGCGTCTTCCGGCTTGTCGCGGAGCGCCTGCGTGACGTCGCGAGGCGAGGTGACGGTTGCGCCGTCGATCTTGCGGATCACATCGCCCGCCTGCAGGCCCTCGAGTTCCTCGCCGACAGACAGCACGAGCACGCCGGCGTCCGTGCCGAAGTAGCGACCCAACGAAGCATCCACCGTCGCCAGGTTGAGGTTGCTCCAGCGGAAGGCATGGGCGAGTGCGGGCAGCTGGCAGTCCTCGCCCTTGCAGTCGCCCAGTCGCCCGAGCTTGCGGAGCTCGAGCTGGACTTCGGGTGCGATGACGGTGCYGATATCGCCCATCGGCAGGGGCACGCCTTCGATCCTCGGCATGCCGCCGTCGGCGCTGCTGAAGAAGACGGCGCCCGGACCCTGGCCGGCGAATGCTACGCGCGGCGATACCTGGGTGGGAGTGACGCTCGCTTCGTGTGTTTTGCCGTCGCGCTGATAGGTGACGCGCACGGGGGTATCCGCCTTGAGG
>NZ_JBGFFG010000118.1:0-8524 GCF_056175765.1 Pseudoxanthomonas sp. LjRoot204_2
GCGCCGAACAGATCGACGCCGTGGTCGCCGAAGACATCGGCAAGTTCCCGGATCTCAACCTCGCCGAAGCGCTGCAGCGCATTCCCGGCGTGGCGATCGACCGCGACGCCGGTGAAGGCCGCTCGATCACCGTGCGCGGCCTGGGCCAGGATTTCACCCGCGTGCGCATCAACGGACTGGAGGCGCTGGCGACCACCGGCGGCACCGACAGCTCGGGTGGCGCCAACCGCGGCCGCGGCTTCGACTTCAATGTGTTCGCATCGGAGCTCTTCAGCAAGCTGACGGTACGCAAGACGCAGTCGGCGCAGGTGGACGAAGGCTCGCTCGGCGCCACCGTCGACCTGCGCGGCGCGCGTCCGTTCGACTACGACGGTTTCACCAGTACCGTGACCACCCAGATGGGCTACAACGACCTGTCGAAACAGTGGGACCCGCGCTTCTCCGCGCTGATCAGCAACACGTGGGCCGACGGCAGGTTCGGCGCGCTGCTCTCCGCCGCGTACAGCGAGCGCAACCTGCTGGAGGAAGGCTACAGCGCGGTGCGCTGGGACAACGGTGCCTCGTCCAACGGCTTCTGCAGCCCGGTCGGCTACGCTCCGCAGAACAACACCAACAACAGCGGGCGCGGTACCACGGCCCTGAATTGCTCCACCGGCAATCCACGCCCGGCCAATACGCAGGCCAACAACGATGCCTACCGCCTGGCGTCCGCGACCACCACCTTCCATCCGCGCCTGCCCCGGTATGGTCGGCTGACGCACGAGCAGGAACGTCTCGGCGTCACGGCCGCGCTGCAGTTCAAGCCCAGCGACCGTACCCTGCTGAGCTTCGACGCGCTGTACTCGAAGCTGGATGCCACGCGCCAGGAGGATTTCCTGGAAACGATCTCCTTCAGTCGCTCGAACTCGCAGGGCGGCAAGTACGAAACGCACGTGCTGCAGGCCGAGGTCGATGATCGCGGCAACCTGGTCTATGGCGTGTTCGACAATGTCGACGTCCGGTCGGAGTCGCGGTTCGATGAGCTCTCCACCGAATTCAGCCAGTACAGCCTGAGCCTGGAACAGGACGTCACCGACCGGCTGACGCTGAATGCGATGGTCGGCACCTCGACGTCCGAGTTCCGGAATCCCGTGCAGACCACGGTGACCTTCGACATCCAGAACCTCGATGGCTACAGCTGGGACTACCGGGGCAACAGCCGCCTGCCGGTGATCACGTACGGCAGCCTGGACGTGACCAGCCCGTCGGCCTGGCGCTGGATCAGCAGCCCCGCCGCCAATACCACCGGCTCGGAAATCCGCATCCGGCCGCAGGGGGTCGACAACACCTTCGACACCGGCAAGCTGGATCTGGATTTCGCGATCAACGAGACCTTCACGCTGCGGGGCGGCGTGTCGTACAAGAAATTCCAGATGGACACCTGGGAGTTCCGCCGCGCGAGCGAGACGTCGGTGCCCGCACTGCCGGCCGGCACCACCCTGGCGGACCTGTCCACCCTGGTCACCGGCTTCGGCCGCGGACTCGACGGCCGCGGGCCGAGTGCGTGGCTCATTCCGGATCTCGGCGCGATCGCCAGCCTGTTCGACATCTACTGCAACTGCAACACCGGCCTGCCCGGCGGCGACTTCACCCTCAGCAGCATCACCAACGGCAACGCGCGCGGGAACAACCGCAGCATCGGCGAGGAGGACTGGGGCAGCTACCTGCAACTGGACTTCAACACCGATCTTGCCGGGCGTCCGCTGCGCGGCAACGTCGGTCTTCGCTATGCCACCACGGATATCGATGCCAGCGGCTATACGTCGGTCGGCGGCGGCAGTCCGGTCACCGTCAGCAACGACTACAAGGACTGGCTGCCCTCGTTCAACGTCGCCTGGGACGTCACCGACGAGCTCGTGCTGCGTTTCGGTGCCGCCAAGGTGATGGCGCGTCCGCAACTGGGCAACCTGTCGCCCGGCGCCGGCGTCACCACGACCGGCACGCCGAACATCCGCGTGGGCAATCCGTATCTGGACCCGTTCCGCGCCAAGACCTACGACTTCAGCGCGGAATGGTACTTCGCCGAGGACTCGGTGCTTTCGCTGGCGCTGTTCTACAAGGACATCGAGACCTACATCCAGGAGCTGCGTGAGAACATCGCCTATCGCGATACCGGCCTGCCGCTGGAATGGGTGCCCTCTACGTTCTGGGACGTCCAGTTCGACGTGCGCACGCCGATCAACACGCCTGGCGGTCCGTTGAAAGGCTTCGAACTGAACTACCAGCAGCCGTTCACCTTCCTGCCGGGCGGCTTCCGTCACTTCGGCGTGCTACTCAACTATACGCACGTCGAATCGGACATCGACTACGCGGTGCCCGGATCGTTCCCGGTGACCTACATCGCCAACGACCTGGTCAACCTGTCGACCGATTCGTACAACGCGACGCTGTACTACGACAACGACACGTTCAGTGCCCGCGTGTCGACCTCGTTCCGGGACGACTACCTGCAGCGCGTGCCGGGCCAGAACAACAACGACGTGGAAGGCAAGCGCAGCGCGCGCAGCGTGGACGTGTCGATGTCGTACAAGTGGAACAAGCAGTTCACGCTCACCTTCGAAGGGCTCAACCTGACGGACGAGTTCAACGACCAGTACGTGGATTCCGTGGGCGATCGCGCCTCGGTCTACCACCACACGGGCCGGCAGTACTACGTGGGCGCACGGTTCAACTTCTGAGTCCCGCCGGCGGGCGTCCCGCAGGACGTCCGCCGCACGGTCCAACGGCCCCGCCACGGGCTCGCTCATGCGGGAACGCGCGAGCGCACCAGTGCCGCGGCCGCGCATCCGCCGACGATCCTCTCTTGACCTCACGCCCGCCATGCATGCCAGCCGGAAAGCAGAAGGCCCGCCGATGGGCGGGCCTGTCCGAACGTTGCCGGCCTGCGCCGGCAGCGTTCGCCTCAGCGCAGCGGCTCTCCGCGTGGATAACGGCCGGACACCGGCTCCATCGTGTCGAGATTCCATTCGCTCTCGACGAAGGGCTTGCGCGCTTCCTTGTACTGGGGATAGCCGCCCACCTGCTCCTGGCTGTCGATGATCTCGCCGCGCCCCTCGATGACATCGGCCACGATGCGACGGTCGATCAGGTCGCGGTTCCAGGGCGTGGCGCCCACCGTTTCGATCACCGCATCCTGCACCTTGGCGGATGGCAGCAGCGCGACGCCGAACGGCAGCGCCGGTGCGCTCTTCAGGCGGTTGAGCTTGACCGGCGCGGTGGTATAGCTGCCGGTCTCCTGAATGCTCGTGTTGCCCACGCGGTCGACGATGAGGTTGTCCTGCGCATACAGGTCGAGGTCGCCGGAACCGCCGATCATCAGGAAGGCCAGCGGTTCGGTCGACCTGCCGGCGCGCATGACGTTGCCGCGCACCACCATCTCGCCCTTCGAGTACGGATGACCCAGCCATTCTTCGGCGATCAGGTTGTAGTGGATCGCTCGCTGGCCCGGGTTGTAGATGAGGTTGTTGATCACCTGGCCGCGCGCACCGCCCTTGAACAGCGGGCTGCGTTCGTAGTTGTGCGCGTACAGGTTGCCCACGATCAGCACGTCGTTCACGTGGTCGTGGATCAGCGACCCCTTCGAGTGCTCGCCCTTCGGATGGGTGGCGTGTGCGAGTCCCTCACCGATGATGTTGTTGCTGTAGGTGATGCGGCGCGACGCGTTGGCCATCCACTCCGCCTCGTTCTCGCCATGGAAGCGGGTGCTGGAAGCGCTGAGGTTCTCGTCCGTCGCCCAGGTCAGCGAACAATGGTCAACGATCACGTCGTGCGCCCCACGCACCGTGGTGATGGCGTCGATGTCGCCGGAACGCTTCGGCTTGCCGCCGTCGCCCGGCCGGATACGCAGATGGCGGATCACCACGTCATGGGCGGCGATGGTCAGGCCACCCTTGATGAGGGTCACGCCGGGGTGCGGCGMGGTCTGGCCGGCAATGGTCAGGAACGGCTCGTCGATGCGCAGTTCCTTCATGCCGAGATCGATCACGCCGCCGACCTCGAACACCACGATGCGCGGACCCTTCCCGGTCACCGCTTCCTTGAACGAGCCGGGGCCGTCCGCGGCCAGCGTGGTGACACGGACGATCCTGCCACCGCGCCCTCCCGGCGTGTGTGCCGCCGCGCCCTGTGCGCCGGGAAAGGCGACGCTCGTGGCGTCGGCCGCCAGCAGCGGTGGCGCGGCCAGCAGCATCAGCATCGCGACCAGACCGCAGGTCAGTCCGCGGGCCCGCGCGGGGAAACGGATATRAAGCATTGGCTCCCTCCCAGGAGTGGATCGACGCATCGTGGCATCGGGATGGGTTTTTGCGGCAGTGCACATTGTCAATGACACCGGTTTACCATATACAGGCCATCAACCTGCACTGTCACTCGGCAGTGCAACAAAACGCAGCGGGGAGAACCCACTTGAGCAACGACCAGAATGCCCTCGCCGACGCGCGCGCCGCGGTGCCCGCACTGGCCGCCATCGCGGACAGTTTCGTCGGCGCGCGCCGCCAGGGCAGGGCTTTGCCGGGCTTTCCCGGCGATATCCCCGACGACCTCGTTACCGCCTACCGCGTCCAGGATCTGGCGATCGCGCAATGGCCGGACCGGGTGGTCGGATGGAAGGTCGGATTCATCGCGCCCGAGCGCCGCGATGCGTCCGGCGACGAGCGCCTGCTGGGGCCGATCTTCGCAAAGCAGCTGCAGATGACCACCGGTAGTCAATCGGTCTTCGAAGTGTTCGAGGGCGGCTTCGGCGCGGTGGAAGCCGAATACGTGCTGCGACTGGACGCGGATGCGCCAGCCGGCAAGCTCGACTGGACGCCTGAAGAGACCGCCGCCGTGCCATCGACGCTGTTCACCGGCATGGAAGTCGCCAGCAGTCCGCTGGCGACGATCAATCAGCTGGGTCCGCGTGTCGTCGTGTCCGACTTCGGCAACAACAATGGCCTGGTGATGGGCGTCGAGATCCCGGACTGGGCCCATCGCAGCGATGCCTCGCTGGCGTGCACCACCTCGATCGACGGCCGGCAGGTCGGACAGGGAGGCGCGACCACGCTGCCCGGCGGGCTGCGTGCCGCCTTCGCGTTCGCGCTCTCGCGTTCGGCGCGCCGCGGCCGCCCGCTGAAAGCCGGCGACCTGATCGCCACCGGCAACGCCACCGGCATCCACGACATCCTGCCGGGCCAGCGGGCGTGCATCGCGTTCGACGGTCATGGCAGCATCGACGGCGTGGCCACGGCTGCGACCGCGAAGGACGAGGGAGACTGGCGCGCATGATGAACCGTCGTCGTTTCCTGGGCGCCGGCCTGGGCGTGGCGGCCGCGCTGCCGATGGCAGGCGGCCGGGCATTCGCCGACGAGGGACGGCGCGTGCTCACCGCTACCGACGTGCACGTGAAGGACTATCCCACCGTCCAGGCCGTGCGCTGGATCGGCGAGACCCTCGCGAGGGAGACCGGTGGCCGGGTGACCCTGCGCCAGTACCACTCAGGCCAGCTGGGCCGCGAATCCGAAGCCATCGACATGGCGCGGTTCGGCGCCATCGACATGACGCGCGTGTATGCCGGCGCGCTGAACAATGCCTTCCCGTTGACCCAGGCGCTCTGCCTGCCGTACGTCTTCGATTCGGTCCCGCACATGCGGCGGGCGATGGACGAGGGCGTGGGCCAGGCGGTGCTGGACGGTTTCGCACGGCGCGGCCTGGTTGGCCTGGCGATCTACGATTCGGGCGCGCGGTGCTTCTACAACACCAAGCATGCCATCCGCGCGCCGGCCGACCTGCATGGCCTGAAGATCCGCGTGCCGGTGTCCGACATCTTCATCCGCATGCTGCGCCTGTTCGGCGCCAATCCCACTCCGCTGTCGCTGGGCGAAGTGTTCTCGGGGCTGGAGACGCACATGATCGACGGCGCGGAAAACAACATCCGCAGCTTCCACTCCAGCCGGCATTTCGAAGCCGCGCGCTACTGGTCGCAGACCAACCACTCGTACGCGCCCGACGTGCTGCTGGTCTCGCAGCGGACGCTGGACAGCCTCCAGCGGCGCGACCGCGACCTCCTGATCGACACCGCGCGCCAGTCCGTCGGCGTGATGCGCACGCTTTGGGACGCATCGGAAGCGGAAGCGCGCGGCGCCGTCTTCGCGGCCGGGGTCGAGCGCAACGACGCGGACCTGTCCGCTTTCGCACGGGCATCGCAGCCCCTGCTCTCCGAATACCGCAGCGATCCGGCGATCGACACGCTCTACCGCCGCATCCGCGACCTGGCCTGAGGATCGACCATGTCAGAAGAAACCACGCTCCTTCCCGCCACCCCGGTACAGCGCGGCATGGACCTGCTGTCCGATGCCGCGATCGCCATCGCCGTCGCCGCCCTGCTGGGGCTGGTGGTCGTGCAAGGCTGGCAGGTCATCGCGCGTTACGTCATCAACGATTCGCCCAGCTGGACCGAACCGGTCACCGTGCTGCTGCTGACCACCGCCATGAGCCTGGGAGCCGCAGCTGGCGTGCACACCCAGCGACATTTCGGTTTCTTCCTGTTGGCCGATGCGGTCGGTCCGCGCCTGAAGAAGGTGCTGCATGCCATCTCGCCCCTGGTGATCGCGGCCATTGGTGGCGTGATGGCGTACTGGGGCGCGGTGCTGCTGTTCGACGGCCTGGACATCCGCATCGCCGGCGCGCCGATGCCGCAGAGCATCGGCTACCTGCCGCTGTCGGTCGGCGGGACGTTGATGGTGGTGTTCGCCCTGTACCGCCTGTTCCTGGTGCTGCGTGCGCCGCTGACCGACGAGGCCCGCTGACCGATGGCGATCACCCTGCTGTTTTCCCTCTTCGCGATCCTGCTGCTGATCGGCGTGCCGGTCGCGTATGCGCTGGCTGCGGCTTCGCTGGCGACGCTGCTCTATCTCGACCTGCCCAGCATCGTGCTGGTGCAGCA
Organism: Pseudoxanthomonas sp. LjRoot204_2; assembly: GCF_056175765.1. Taxonomy (NCBI): domain Bacteria; kingdom Pseudomonadati; phylum Pseudomonadota; class Gammaproteobacteria; order Lysobacterales; family Lysobacteraceae; genus Pseudoxanthomonas; species Pseudoxanthomonas sp. LjRoot204_2. The sequence goes on from NZ_JBGFFG010000118.1 coordinate 6,959, forward strand.
GATCTCGTCGGGCACGGGCTCCGCATCGCTGATCGCCATTCCGCTTTTCATCTTCGCGGGCGAGATCATGCTTCGCGGCGGCATTTCCGAGCGCCTCATCAGCCTGGCCGCCTCACTGGTGGGACGTTTGCGTGGTGGCCTCGGCCAGGTCAGCATCCTGTCGTCGCTGTTCTTCGGCGGCGTATCCGGCTCGGCGATTGCCGACGTATCGGCCGTCGGCGGCACGATGATTCCGCAGATGGTCAAGCGGGGCTATGACCGCGATTTCGCCGTCAACGTCAGCATCACCGCTGCCTTGGTGGCGCTGCTGGTGCCGCCGTCGCACAACCTCATCCTGTTCTCGGCGGCCGCGGGCGGTGGCCTGTCGATCGCCGACCTGTTCGCCGCGGGCATCGTGCCGGCATTGCTGATGACGGTCGTGCTGATGTTCACCGGCTGGGCGGTCGCCTGCAGGCGCGGCTATGGCACCGAGCCCTTCCCCGGCATGCGCGCAGTGATGCTGCGGCTGGTGGCCGCGCTGCCCGGTCTCGGCCTGGTGGGACTGATCTTTTTCGGCATCCGCGCCGGCATTTTCACAGCGGTGGAGAGCGCCGCGATCGCGGTCGTCTACGCACTGCTGGTCACCAGCGTCCTGTACCGGCAACTGTCGGTGAAGGAATTCTTCGCCACGGTGACGCATGCGGCGCGCACCACCGGCGTGATCCTGTTCGTGATCGCGACGGCCGCCGTCTTCGGCTGGCTGCTCGCCTATCTGCAGGTCCCGGCCGCTGCGGTCGATGCGCTGCAGTCGATCGCACACAGCAAGTACACCGTGCTGCTGCTTATCGTGCTGGTGCTGCTGGTGCTGGGCACGTTCATGGACCTGGCTCCCATGATCCTCATCTGCACCCCCATCTTCCTGCCCGTCGCACGCGCGTACGGCATTGATCCGATCCACTTCGGACTGGTGCTGGTACTGACGGGCGGCATCGGCCTGGTGACGCCGCCGGTGGGATCCGTGCTGTTCATCGGTACGGCCATCGGCAAGATCACCATCGCGCAGAGCATGCGCACGATCTGGCCGTTCTGGCTGGCCGGCTTGGCGGTGCTGCTGGTGGTGGCGCTGTTCCCCGACCTCTCGCTGTGGTTGCCGCGGGCGTTGAAGGGATGATCGCGGTGCGTGCCCTAGCCATCGCGTTGCTGATCGCATCCTCGTCCGCGATGGCCGCGCCGTCGGATGACGCGCCTTCGCTCGCCGGCTTCGAGGACGCCATCCACCACTGGCGCAACGTGCATGGCGATGCGTACCCGCGCTATCTGCCGGAGGACGTTGCGAAGATCGCCGACAACATCCTGCGCTACCAGCGCGTGGACGGCGGCTGGATCGAAAACCAGGATCCGGCGAGGATCCTGGACGATGCCGAGAAAGCGCGTTTCGATGCAGAGGCGCGCAAGTCCGGCGGTAGCTTCGACAATCGCAACATCTACACCCAGCTCGACTACCTGGCCACGGCGTATGCGATCACCGGCGACGTACGCTATCGCGACGGCAGCCTGAAGGGCTTGCAGTTCACCCTGGCGCAACAG
>NZ_JBGFFG010000119.1:0-8475 GCF_056175765.1 Pseudoxanthomonas sp. LjRoot204_2
TCTTCGCTCAGGTGCTGGCGCTGGGCGGCACGCTGTCGGGCGAACACGGCATCGGCCTGAGCAAGCGCGATTTCATGGCGGATGCGTTCAACGCGGCGACACTCGATGCGATGCGGGCGATCAAGCTCGCGCTGGATCCCGACGGGATCCTCAATCCGGGCAAGGTGCTGCCGCCACCCTGATCCCTTTGTAGGAGCGACGTAAGTCGCGACCGCACGTCGCCAGCGTTCGTCGACCATCAAGGGACGGGGAACCGATAGCCAGCGTGCTGCCGGCGGTTTGCGGGGCACGCAGGGGTCGCGGTCGCGACTTACGTCGCTCCTACAAAGGCATCAGGACTCGGAAAAGTGGTCGTAGCCGCGACGCGGCGGCGTCCATGGCTCGCCATCGGCGCGCATGGGATGCACGCCCTCGCCCGCCCCCATGCGGCCGATCCGGGTGATCCGCAGATCGAGCCGGGATGCCAGCGCCGCGATGTCGGCACGCGCGTCGGCAGGCGCCGTGAAACAGAGCTCGTAGTCGTCGCCACCACTCGCCTGCATCGGCAAGCGCGTGGTCGCATCGAACGCCGCGCACAAGGCGTCGGACGCCGGCAGCGCATCGATCTCGACCCGCGCGCCCAGTCCGCTACGCGCAGCGACATGACCGAGGTCAGCCAGCAATCCGTCCGAAACATCCACGCATGCGCTCGCACGTCCGACGAGCGCGCGACCTGCTTCCATGCGCGGCGTTGGCCTGTCGAGGCGGACCCGCAGTGCATCGACGGGCGTGCGTTCCAGCAGCGCCAGCGCGCCGGCCGCATCGCCCAGCGTTCCGGTCACCCAGATGTCGTCGCCGACACGTGCGCCATCTCGCCGCAGCGCGCGTCCGGGTTCGACGAATCCCATCGCGGTGACCGACACCGACAGCGGACCGCGCGTCGTATCGCCGCCCACCAGCACGATGCCGTGGTGGGTCGCCAGCGCGACGAAGCCATCGAGGAAGCCGTCGATCCATACCGGGTCGGACTGCGGCAACGACAGCGACAGCGTGCACCACGCGGGGTCGGCACCCATCGAAGCGAGATCGGAGAGGTTCACCGCCAGCGCCTTCCAGCCGATATCGGCCGCCCGCGTGCCACGGGGGAAATGGATGCCGTCGTTCAACGTGTCGGCGGTGACCACCAGTTGCCGTCCCGGTGGCGGTGCCAGCACGGCGGCGTCGTCGCCGATGCCCAGCACCACGTCGCCGCGCGCGCCGGCGCGTGCGCGGATGCGGGCGATCAGGTCGAATTCGCCGATACCCATGATGGCGTCAGTCGCGCGACCGCGCGAAATCGACGGCGGACTGGATGGCCGCGCGCGCCTGCGGGCTGTTCTTCCAGCAGGTGGATCCCGTCAGGCCTGCGGCACTGACGATCACCTCCGAGGGTTCGGCGGCGGCCAATTGCCGCAGGGAGGCAATGCCCATCTGTTCCAGCCGTTGCACCACGGTGGGACCGACACCTTTCAGCGCGAGCAAGGCGTCACGTTCGTCTGCAGAGAACCGGGCGTTGCCGCCGTGCACGTCAGCGGCGCGCCTGCGCCTCGGCCGGGCGCCAGTCGACGGCGGCGTGGTCGAGCACGCCGTTGATGTAGGTGTGCCCGTGTTCGGACCCGAACCGCTTGGCGGTCTCGATGGCTTCGTTCAGCACCACGCGGTAGGGCACGTCGAGGCGATGGATCAGCTCGTAGGCGGCGATCCGCAGGACGGCGCGCTCGATGGGATCGACTTCCTCGACCGCACGATCGAGGAAGGGCAGCAGCGCCTCGTCCAGCGACGCACGGTGCCTCACCACGCCGCGCACCAGGTCCTCGAAATATTCGAGGTCGGCGATCTCGTGCGCCTGCTCGTGGGCGAACTGCGCGATGACCTGGCCGAYTTCGCCGCCCGACATCTGCCACGCGTACACGGCCTGCAGCGCGCGGCGGCGCGCGCGCGCGCGCGTGACCGGATCGACGCCGTCCTTGCGGTGGGGATGGGGGTGTCGGCTCACGTCGGCTCCTGCGGTTCTTGGGTTACGGCAACTGTTCCAGCAACTGCGCCATCTCGATGGCGGCCAGTGCGGCTTCTTCGCCCTTGTTGCCATGGCTGCCACCGGCACGCGCTTCGGCATCCTCGATGCGCTCGACCGCCAGCACGCCGTTGAGCACAGGCACGCCGGTGTCCAGCTGTACGCGCATCAGGCCTTCGGCACAACGATCGGCGACGTGTTCGTAGTGGCGGGTGTCGCCACGGATCACGCAGCCCAGCGCAATGAGGGCGGCATGGTCGCCCGAGGCGGCCAGCCGCGCGGCGGCAAGCGGGATCTCCCACGCACCGGGCACCCGTACCACGTCGATCATGTCCTCGCCCACGCCGTTGCCGGCCAGGCTCTGGCGCGCGCCGGCCACCAGCACATCGGTGATGCGCGGGTTCCAGCGGCTGGCGATGATCGCGAAGCGGGCGCCGTCGGGCGCGCGCAGATCGCCTTCGTAATGGGACATGGCGGGTTCCTTGGGGGTGGGGAAGTCTACCAGCCGGGGCGGGCGGCCGGTCTGCCGAGGCCGGTCAGGGCTGGACGTACTCGACCACGTCGAGCCCGAAACCGGCCAGGCCGACCTGGCGGCGCGGGGTGCCCAGCACGCGCAGCCGGCCCAGGCCGAGGTCGGCCAGGATCTGCGCACCGGCGCCGTTGCGACGCCACTGCCCCACATCCTTGGCGTTTGCGCGCACCTCGGGTTGCTTGCGCAGGCGGGCCAGCAGCGCCTCGGCGTTGCGGGGCTCGGAGAGCACCACCATCACGCCCTGCCCTTCCGCCGCGATCGCGCGCAGCGCATCGGTCGCATGCACGCCGAAATCGTCGCGGCGCCAGTGCAGCAGGTCGCTCAACGGGTTTTCCACCTGCACGCGTACCAGCGTGGGCGAGTCCTTGCGTGGCGTGCCGCGGACCAGGGCAAAATGCAGGTCATGGGCGATGCGGTCGCGATAGGTCACCAGCCGGAACGGACCGAACTCCGTCTCGATGTCGCGCGCGTCGATGCGCTCCACGGTGTGCTCGGTGGCCAAGCGATAGGCGATCAGGTCGGCGATCGATCCCATCTTCAGGCCGTGCTCGCGCGCGAACACTTCCAGCTGTGGACGTCGCGCCATGGTGCCGTCCGGGTTCAGCACTTCGACCAGCACACCGGCCGGCTCCAGGCCCGCGAGCAGCGGCAGGTCGCTGGCGGCTTCGGTATGGCCGGCGCGGGTGAGCACGCCGCCGGGCTGGGCGATCAGCGGGAAGATGTGGCCAGGCTGGCTGAGGTCGGTGGGCTTCGCATCGGGACGCACGGCAGTGCGCACCGTGTGTGCGCGGTCGTAGGCGGAGATGCCGGTGGTGACGCCCTCGGCGGCCTCGATGCTGACGGTGAAGTTGGTGTGGAACTGCGCCGTGTTCGTCTGCACCATCGGCGCCAGGCCCAGTTGCGTGCAGCGTTCGCGGGTCAGCGACAGGCAGACCAGGCCGCGCGCGTGGGTGACCATGAAGTTGATGTCGGACGGCTTGACCAGCTCGGCCGCCATGATCAGGTCGCCTTCGTTCTCGCGGTCCTCGTCGTCGACGATGACGACCATGCGGCCGTTGCGGATTTCTTCCAGCAATTCGGGAATCGGGGCGAAGTTCATGCGCCGCTCCTCTCGCCCAGCAGGCGCTCGACGTAGCGCGCGACCAGGTCGATTTCCAGGTTCACCGCATCGCCGACGGCGGCCTGCGAGAACGCGGTGTGCGCCACCGTGTGCGGGATCAGCGCGACCTCGAATCCTTCGCCRTCCACTTCGTTGACCGTCAGGCTCACGCCATCGACGCAGATCGAGCCCTTCTTCGCGATGTACTTCAACAGCGGCGCCGGGGCGGCGAATCGCCAGCGCTGCGCGCGCGCATCCTCGTGCACGGACAGCACGCCGCCGACGCCGTCGACATGGCCGCTGACCAGGTGGCCGCCGAGGYGGTCGGTGGGGCGCATCGCCCGCTCCAGGTTCACCAGCGCGCCTGCGGCCAGGCCGCCGAGCGTCGTCAGCGAGAGGGTTTCGGTGGAGGCGTCGGCCTGGAAGCTGGCGGCGTCGAACGCGATCACGGTCAGGCATACACCGTTGACCGCGATGCTCTCGCCCAGCCGCACCGCGTCGAACGGCAGCGTCCCCACAGCCACGGTCAGGCGGACGTCGCCACCGACGGGTTCCAGCGCCGCGATGCGGCCGACGCCTTCGATGATGCCGGTGAACATCAGCAGGCCTCCTGCAGGAGGACGGGGAAAGCGGTGGGAAGCGTGGAAGGCATGCAACGTCTCTCGCGAAAGCAAAGCGGAGACGCCTCCGGGCGCGAAGGCAGGCGCACGACGCCGCGCTTCCGCGCGGTTCGGCGATGCCGTCTTCTTTCATCCGGACTATGACCGTCGGCTCCGGCATCTGACCGGATCTGCTGACCCTTCGGCGGCTTTGGCGAGTCCGCACCGGAACGTGCGGGCTCTTGCGGGGTAATCGCATGCCGCCCAAGGCGCTCGCGGGCTCGTCGCTGGGCGACCTACCGCCGGTGGGGAATCGCACCCCGCCCTGAAGACGTCGTTGGTGGTATGCCGGCGGACCGGCCCGCGCATTCTACACGCCGCACCCGGCACCCGCCGGCGAACGGAGTGTTCCGCGGGATGTCAGGCCGGCTTGCGGCGCAGGTGCAGGATCAGCGGCCAGCGCATGGTGCGCACCCGCTGCGGATCGCCCCAGACCTCGGCCAGGGCGGGCGTGTGCGCGTAGACCGGATCCTCGCCCGTGGCCGCGCGATAACTGCCGGTGGCGGACAGGCTGCCGAAATACCCCAGCAGCGTGGGCAGGTTCCATTCCGCGGTCAGCCACAGGCGGGGCGTCGGGACGAACTCGAACGGCCACACGTAGTCGCCGTAGCCCATGTCCACGTCGGCGCGTTCCGGCGGCCAGTACGKGTCGATGTCGTCGCGGACCTTCTCGGCGACCTCGGCCAGGTCGTCTTCGAAAATGATGTCCTGGTAGGTCCAGGCCGCCAGCACGCCGCCGGGACGCAGCACGCGCTCGCAGGCGGCGAAGAAGCGGTAGCGGTCGAACCAGTGCAGCGCCTGCGCCACGGCGACCAGGTCCACGCTGGCGTCAGGCAACGCGGTCGTCTCCGCCGGTTCGACGGCGAGGCTGACGTTGCCGCCCGCCTGCCCGTGCGCCCAATGGCGCTCGATCTGTGCCGCGCTGGGGTCGGTGGCGTGCACGTGGGCGAAACGCGCGGCGAGCCCGCGCGTGGCCTGTCCACTGCCGGCCCCGGGCTCCCACACACGGGCGCTGGCGGGCACGGCGTCGGCGATCACGTCGTACAACGCATCGGGATACGTGGGGCGGGAAGCGACGTAAACGTCGGCGACCCCGGAAAAATGGTCCTTGAAGGCCACCATGGCGAGCGTCAGCGGGCAGGTTGCAGCAGGAGGCGGTGATCTTCGCCAATCATGCGGCTGTCCACAATCTCCAGCGTCAGCCGCTCCGCCATCGCCTGGATGCCCAGGCCGCCGAACAGCGGCCGGGCCTGATCGCCGAGCAGCATCGGTGCTACGTACAACAGGACCTCGTCGGCCAGCCCCGCCGCCACGAAGGCGCCTGCCAGTGTGGCCCCCGCTTCGGCATGCACTTCGTTGATGCCCCGGCCAGCCAGCAGCTCCAGCACCGCCTTCAGGTCGAAATTGCTGCCGGTGGCCGGGGCGACCACGCGCTGGACATCGACATCGCGCGGCGGTTTGGCCTCGGCCGTATGGACATAGAGCGTCGGCGCGTCGCCCTGGCGTACGTTGCCGCGCGCGACGGTGGCCAGGCCAGGGTCGAGCACCACCCGCAGCGGCGGCTCGAAGGCCGTGTCGTCACCGAAGCGCACGGTGAGCGAAGGGTCGTCGGCCAGCACCGTGCCTGCCCCGGTGAGGATGGCGCCGGCGCGCGCGCGCCAGCGCATCACGTCGCGCCGCGATGCCTCGCCACTGATCCATTTCGAATCGCCATTCGCCATCGCGGTGCGGCCGTCCAGGCTGGTGGCCAGTTTCACCCGCATCCACGGCCTGCCGCGCTCCACCCTCGATAGGAAGCCACGGTTCAGGCGTCGCGCCTGTGCTTCCATCAATCCGGCCTGCACCTCGATGCCCGCCGCGCGCAGGCGATCGAAACCCGCGCCATCCACCTGGGGAAACGGATCGCGCATCGCCGCGACCACGCGCGTCACGCCCGCGGCGACCAGCGCGTCCGCGCAAGGACCGGTGCGGCCGGTATGCGCACACGGCTCCAGCGTGACGTACGCCGTCGCCCCCTTCGCCCCCTTCGCCTGCTCGCCTGCCGCCTGCAGCGCGAACACCTCCGCATGCGGACCGCCGGCCTTCTGGTGCCAGCCTTCTCCGATGACCTGTGCACCCTGCGCGATCACGCAGCCCACCATCGGGTTCGGCCGCGTGGTGTAGGCACCGCGCTCGGCCAACCGCAGCGCCCGCGCCATGCACTGGTGGTCGAACGCGGAAAAGGCGGTATCGGTCATGCGTCGTCACGCTGCATCGGAAGGGGCGACAGTATGCGCCACGCGCTCGGCCGGCCGGATCGACATCACGACGACCGGGGTGCCGTGCAGCGACGTGCGCTCTTCCACTTGCCACCCGAGCGAGGCATAGAAGCTCTCGTGCCACAGGGTGAACAGGCGAAGCAGCGCCACACCCTCACGCGCGGCATGCGCGACCGCCGCGTCGACCAGCACGCGTCCGCCGCCACGGCCCCGCGCTTCGGGCAACACGAACAGGCTGCCCAACCACGGACTGCCACGATCCTGCAGCGCAGGCGCGTCCTCGACCAGCAGGCTGACCGATCCCAGCAGCTCCTTCCCGTCCATCAGCAGCAGCGTGGTCGGTACCGACGTGCGGGTCGCATGATCCACCAACTCGGCCGTGGCGGCATCCAGGGTCCAGTCGTCGTACAGCCCGCCCCACTCCTGATGGTGCCAGCGCGCGAGCGTTTCGATGCACGCGGTGTGCCGCCCGATCGCCTCGATGCGCACGCTCAGCGCTTCTTGTTCTTGTCCGCGTGCTTGTCGAACGGCACCACGTCGCCGCTCAACAGGGACAGTTGGCCGGCGGCGGGAAGATCGCGTTCCAGCTTCTCGATCTCGTCGCGAAAATCGGCGACGTCCTCGAAGCTGCGGTACACCGAAGCGAAGCGCACGTACCCCACATGGTCGAGCTTGCGCAGCTCGCCCATGACGAACTCGCCGATCTTGCGCGAGGCGATTTCGCGCTCACCGCTCATGCGGATGGCATGGATCACCGCCCGCACGGCAGCCTCGATCTGTTCTTCGGATACCGGCCGCTTCTGCAGCGCACGGTCGAAACCGGCGCGCAGCTTGCGCGCATCGAACGTATCGCGACGGCCATCGCCCTTGATGACCGCCGGCAGCTTGATCTCGATGTTCTCCAGCGTGGAGAACCGCTCCCCGCACGCTTCGCACTCCCGACGACGACGGATCGTCGCGCCGTCCTCGGAGACGCGCGAGTCGATCACCCGGGTATCGGTGTGCTGGCAGAAGGGGCAGTGCATCGTCGTCGGTCAGCCGTAAACCGGGTACTTCCGGCACTGCGCGGTGACGTTGTCACGCACCTTCGCCAGCACGGCTTCATCGCTCGGCGCGTCGAGCACATCGCAGATCCAGTTGGCCAGGTCGATGCAGTCCTGTTCGCCATAGCCGCGCGTGGTGACGGCAGGCGTGCCGATGCGCAGGCCCGAGGTCACGAAGGGCTTGCGCGGATCRTTCGGCACGGAATTCTTGTTGACGGTGATGTGCGCCTTGCCGAGGGCTTCTTCCGCGTCCTTGCCGCTGACGTCCTTGCCGATCATGTCGACCAGCATCAGGTGGTTCTCGGTGCCGCCGGAGACGATCTTGTAGCCGCGCGCGATGATCGTCTTCGCCATCGCCTGGGCGTTCTTCACGACCTGCGCCTGGTAGCTCTTGAACTCCGGCTCCAGCGCCTCCTTGAAGGCCACGGCCTTGGCCGCGATGACGTGCATCAGCGGACCACCCTGGATGCCCGGGAAGACGATGCTCTGCAGCTTCTTCTCGATCTCCTCGCCCGCCGGCCCCAAACCAGCACGACTGGCCACGATGATGCCGCCGCGCGGGCCGCGCAGCGTCTTGTGGGTGGTCGAGGTCACCACGTGCGCATGCGGCAGCGGATTCGGATAGACGCCGGCGGCTACCAGGCCCGCCACGTGCGCCATGTCGACGAAGAGGTAGGCGCCGACCTTGTCGGCGATGGCGCGGAAACGTGCCCAGTCCACCACCTGCGAATAGGCGGAGAAGCCGGCCACGACCATCTTCGGCTTGTGCTCCAGCGCCAGCTTCTCGACTTCGTCGTAGTCGATCAGGCCCTGGTCGTTCACGCCGTACTGGACGGCGTTGAAGATCTTGCC
>NZ_JBGFFG010000120.1:0-8465 GCF_056175765.1 Pseudoxanthomonas sp. LjRoot204_2
GGGAATACCTGACGCTGCAGGGCGAAGACTGCGCCGTGCTGGACGCGCGCGAGGTGTTGCGCGTCGACCACGGCGAACTCGGCGTGGTGGTCGACTGGGAAACCAGCGCGCAGCGACTGGCGGCGTGGCAGGCCGCACACCCCCAGCGCCGCGTCGTGGCCACCGGCTTCGTCGCGCGCGACCGCGAGGGCCGTTTCACCACGCTCGGCCGCAACGGCAGCGACTACTCCGGCGCCATCTTCGCCGCCCTGTACGACGCCGCCGAACTGCACATCTGGACGGACGTGGACGGCGTGCTGTCGGCCGACCCGCGCGTGGTGCCGGAAGCCGTGCAGCTGGGTGCCCTGAGCTACGACGAAGCCTGCGAACTCGCATATTTCGGCGCCAAGGTCGTGCACCCGCAGACCATGTCGCCGGCGATGGAACGCGGCCTGCCGATCATCATCCGCAACACCTTCCATCCCGAGCATCCCGGCACCCGCATCACCGCCGAACGCGATGCGGTCGGGCCGGTCAAGGGACTGACGCTGAGCGCCGACCTGGCGCTGCTGAACCTGGAAGGCACCGGCCTGATCGGCGTCCCCGGCACGGCGGAGCGCGTGTTCGCGGCGCTGCGCAACGCGCATGTGTCGGTGGTGATGATCTCGCAGGGCTCGTCCGAGCATTCGATCTGCTGCGTGGTCCGGGCCAGCGAGGCGGGAAAGGGGCAGGCGGCGCTGCTGGACGCCTTCGCGCACGAGCTGGACACCCGGCAGATCCAGCGCGTCCAGCGGCGCGATGGCGTGAGCGTGCTCGCCGCGGTCGGCGACGGCATGGCGGGCACGCCCGGCGTATCGGCGCGCCTGTTCGGCGCACTGGGGCGCGCGCAGGTCAACATCCTGGCGATCGCGCAGGGGTCGTCCGAGCGCAACATTTCGGTGGCGATCGACAGCGCCGACGCCACCAAGGCGCTGCGTGCGGCGCATGCGGGCTTCTGGCTGTCACCGCAGACCTTCGCGGTGGGCGTGATCGGCCCGGGCAATGTCGGGGGCGCACTGATCGAGCAACTGCGCGCGGCGCAACCGCAACTGCTGGGCAAGGCCAACGTCGACCTGCGCCTGCGCGCCATCGCCTCGAGCAGGCGCATGCTGCTGGACGAGCGCAGCATCGGCCCCGATTGGCGCGCCCGCTTCGACGCCAGTACGCAACCGGCCGACCTCGACCGCTTCACGCAGCACCTGCTGTCCGCGCACATGCCGCACGCGGTGATCGTGGACTGCAGCGCCAGCCCGGTGGTCGCGGACCGTTACGCCGAATGGCTGGCCGCCGGCATCCACGTCATCACGCCGAACAAGCAGGCCGGTGCCGGTCCGCTGGCGCGTTACCACGCCATCCGCGACGCCGCTGCGGCCAGCGGTGCCCGCTTCCGCTATGAAGCCACGGTCGGTGCGGGACTGCCGGTGATCTCGACCCTGCGCGACCTGGTGGATACCGGCGACACCGTGGTCTCCGTGGAAGGCATCTTCTCCGGCACCCTGGCCTGGTTGTTCAACAGGTTCGACGGCAGCGTGCCGTTCTCGCAGCTGGTCACCGAAGCGCGCGGCCTGGGTTACACCGAACCCGATCCGCGCGATGACCTGTCCGGGACCGACGTGGCGCGCAAGCTGGTGATCCTGGCGCGCGAAGCGGGCCGGGAACTGGCGCTGGAAGACGTGCAGGTCGAGAGCCTGGTGCCGGAAGGGCTGCGGCAGGCGAGTGTCGACGACTTCATGGCGCGACTGGGCGAGGTGGATGCCACGTTCGGTGAGCGGCTTGCGAACGCGCGCGCCGCGGGGAACGTGCTGCGCTACGTCGCACGACTCGATGCCGAAGGCCATGCGAGTGTGGGGCTGGTCGAGCTGCCGTCGGGGCACGCCTTCGGCAACCTGCGCCTGACCGACAACATCGTGCAGTTCACCACGCGCCGTTACTGCGACAATCCGCTGATCGTGCAAGGCCCCGGCGCTGGTCCCGAGGTCACCGCCGCGGGCGTCTTCGCCGACGTGCTGCGCGTGGCGGCCGGGCAGGGGGCGAAGCTGTGAGGGATCCGACGACGAGGGACGGAGCGTGGGCATGAGGCAGCAGGCAAGTGCGTTTTCGCCGGCATCGGTGGGCAACGTCGGCGTGGGGTTTGACATCCTGGGCCACGTGATCGAAGGCGTCGGCGACACCGTCACCGTGCGTCGCATCGACGCGGCGGACGTCCGCATCTCGGCGATCCGCGGTGCCACTGTCGACCTGCCGCTGGATGCGCCCGGCAACACCGCGGGTGCGGCGCTGATCTCCCTGCGCGAAGCCCTGGCACTGCCGTTCGGATTCGAGGTGGAAATCGAGAAGGGCATTCCGCTCGGCTCGGGCATGGGCGGGTCCGCCGCATCCTGCGTGGCCGCGCTGGTGGCCGCGAACGCGCTGCTCGATGCGCCGCTCACGCGCGAACAGCTGTATCCACACGCACTCGTGGGCGAGGCGGTGGCCAGCGGCGGCAAGCATGGCGACAACCTGGGCCCGATGCTGCTGGGCGGGCTGGTGCTGTCGACGGCCGAGCGGCTGGTGCGCATACCCGTGCCCGATCATTGGCACAGCCTGCTCGTACATCCCGAGGCCATCCTGGAGACGCGTCGCGCGCGAGCCGCCCTGCAGGGAGCGTACGAACTCAAGGCGTTCGTGGCCCAGAGCGCGAACCTCGCACTGGTCCTCGCCGGCTGCCACGCCGGCGATGCGATGCTGGTGCGCGACGGCCTGCGCGACGTGCTGGTCGAGCCGCGCCGTGCACCGTTGATCGCCGGCTTCGATGCCGTGAAACGCGCCGCGCTGGAAGCGGGCGCACTGGGCGCCAGCATCTCGGGTGCGGGCCCCAGCGTGTTCGCCTGGTTCGAGTCGCGTGGCGAAGCGGAAGCGGCAACACCGTCAGTGCAGGCCGCTTTCGCCTCGGCCGGCTTCGACAGCCAGGCCTGGGTGTCGCCGATCAACGCCACGGGCGCGGAACTCCTGTCCGCCCACTGATTCCTTCCACCGGCCCCCGCGACTGCATGCGTGGTGCTTTGCCTGCGAACCCCATGAACTTCATCTCGACCCGACACGCTTCACCCGCCGCCTCGCTCAGCCAGGCGATCGCCGCCGGCCTCGCGCCTGACGGCGGGCTGTATGTTCCCGAGGCACTCCCGAGGGCGCGCGAGCTCGCGCCCGGGCGCGACATCGCCGGGACGGCAACGGCCCTGCTGGCGCCGTTCTTCGCGGGTGATGGACTGGAAGGCGAACTGGCGGCGATCTGCGGCGAGGCCTTCGACTTCCCGGCGCCGCTGCGTCCGCTCGGGACGCCGCGAGACCATGTACTCGAGCTGTTCCATGGACCGACCGCTGCCTTCAAGGATTTCGGCGCGCGCTTCCTCGCCGCGAGCATGGCGCGCCTGCGTCGCGAACACGACACGCCCTTGACGATCCTCGTCGCGACCTCCGGCGATACGGGTGCGGCAGTGGCGGCCGCCTTCCATCGCCAGCCGGGCCTGCGCGTAGTCGTGCTGTATCCGGACGGACGCGTGTCGCCACGGCAGGCGCACCAGTTGGGCTGCTTCGGCGACAACATCGCGGCGTTGCGCGTGGCGGGTTCGTTCGATGATTGCCAGGCGCTGGTGAAGCGCGCCCTCAACGATGCCGACCTGCAAGCGCAGGTGCCCCTGAGTTCCGCCAACAGCATCAGCCTGGGCCGGCTGCTGCCACAGATGAGTTACTACGCCCATGCAGCGCTGGCGCACCGCGCGGAGACGGGGCGGACATTGAACGTGGTCATCCCCACCGGCAACCTCGGCAACGCGATGGCGGCAATCCTGGCGCGCGCACTCGGYGTGCCGCTCGGCAGGATCGTGCTGGCGACCAATGCCAATCGCGTGCTGCCGGATTTCTTCGCGGGGGGCGACTATGCGCCGGCGGCCAGCGTGTCGACGCTGGCCAACGCGATGGATGTGGGTGCGCCGAGCAACTTCGAGCGCCTGCGCTGGCTCTACGCAGGCGATGACGCGGCGCTGCGGACGGCGTTCACGGCGTCCAGTGTCGACGACGCGACCATACGCGCGGTCATCGCGCGCAGGTTCCAGGATCATGGCGAGGTGCATTGCCCGCATACGGCGACCGCGGTGAACGTCCTCGAGGACCTGCGCGCGCAGGGGGAGGAGGGCGACTGGGCGGTCGCGGCCACGGCGCATCCGGCCAAGTTCGAGAGCGTGGTGGAACCGCTGATCGGGCGTGCCGTCGAGGTGCCGCCCGCGTTGGCCGACCTGCTGGCGCGTCCCGCGCAGGCCGATCCGATTCCGTCCGATTACAACGCCTTGCGCGAGCGCCTCTCGGTCTAGTCCGGTGACGGATCGCCCCTGCAGAAGCGACACGAGTCGCGACCGCACGGTCTGATGCACGTCGACGTCTTCCTGAGCGCCGGGGATGATGTCGAGAGGGCTTCCGAGCAGTCGCTGGTGCACGGTCGCGACTCGCGTCGCTCCTGCAGGAGGGCGTCGCCGTCCTCGGCGCACGACCCACCTGCGATAAGCTCTCGCCCATGAAGCGCACCCTGTTGCAGACCCTCCTGCTGGCCACCGTGCTCGCCAGCATCGTTCCGACCATTACGCACGCGCAGTCCGCCGTACCGCAGGCCGACGTCCGTGCGCTGAAGCCGGGCGAATTCCTCTGGTACCCGCAGATCGCGCCGGAAGGCCCGGTGGTGCTGGTGGTCAGTCTCGACGAGCAACGTGCCTACGTCTACCGCAACGGCATCGCGATCGGCGTGTCCACGATCAGTTCGGGCAAGGCCGGCAAGGACACGCCGACCGGTGTGTTCACCATCCTGCAGAAGAACAAGGATCACCGTTCCAACCTCTACAACAATGCACCGATGCCCTACATGCAGCGGCTCACCTGGGACGGCATCGCGCTGCACGGGGGACACTTGCCGGGCTATCCGGCGTCGCATGGCTGCGTCCGCCTGCCGCAGGCCTTCGCCGAGAAGCTGTTCGGCATCACGCGCTTCGGTGACTCGGTGGTCGTGGCCAATGCGAAGGCATCGCCGGCCAGCCTGGTGCATCCCGCCGTGCTGGCCCCGGTGACCGCAGGAGGGCAGGTGGCACATCCGCCACTGTCGGCGTACGAGGTGTACTGGAACGAGGCGGCGTCCCCGGACGGGCCGGTCAGCATCCTGGTCAGCCTGTACGACCCGCGGGTATCGGTGTTGCGCAACGGCGTGCTCATCGGTGCCGCACCGGTGCAGCGGGTCCGCGACTTCGAGCTCAACGGCACCGTGCTGCTGGTGATGACGACCGAGATGGAGGACATCCCCAGCCTGCTCGATCCCCGGCACAAGGAACATCGCTGGGTCGCGCATCGGGTGCTGGGCGAGGAGGGCGCGCCGATGCCGCCGCTGCGCGCGCTGGGCGATTCCTTCTGGATTCCGCAGGATTTCGCCCGCCGCCTGTACGCCGTCCTCAAGCCCGGGACGACCGTACTGCTGTCGGATCTGCCCGGCGTGCGCGCAACGCAGGATGACCCGTCGACCGTGCCCGTCTTGGAATCGGACGAAAGCAGCCCCACGACAGGGGTACGCTGAGCCTCCCGGACGGAATCGGGATGCTGCTTCCCATGCCCCGGATTCCGTCATGAACCGTTGCCACCGCGTGCTGTCGTTGTGCCTCGTCGTTGCGGGTATCGCCCCGACGTATGCGGTACGGGCCGCTTCGCCGCCTCCCGCGCCTTCCGAACGCCTGGTCGATGCACTGCATCGTGCCGCGCCGTCGCTCGACCGCGAGGTGCTGTCGATGGCGGCGCATGCGATGACGTGCACGATCCGGCGCGGCGAACCGGTGCCGATGCGGCGCCTCAGCGTGATCGACTATTCGTTGCCGTCGACGCAACCCCGGCTGTGGGTGTTCGATCTGGAGCGCGCACGCCTGTTGTTCGAGGAGCGCGTCGCGCACGGGCGCAACACGGGGGAGAACCTCGCCACCCGTTTCTCCAATGCGACCGGCAGCTACATGTCCAGCCTCGGGGCGTTCGTCACCCAGGAAGCGTATAGCGGATCCAACGGCTATTCCCTGCGCCTGCAGGGGCTTGAGCCGGGCTTCAACGACAGGGCGCGTGAGCGCGCCATCGTCATACACGGCGCCCCTTATGTCAGCGACGCGCTCGTGCGCATGCAGGGACGCCTCGGTCGCAGCCTGGGGTGCCCGGCGGTCGGCAGTGCCGTGGCCAAGCCGCTGATCGACAGCATCCGCGGCGGTTCGTTCCTGTTCGCCTACTATCCCGATCCCGCCTGGCTGAAGCAGTCGCGCTTGCTCAGCGCCGATTGCGGAAGCGGCGTGGCCACCCATCCGGCATCGATCCCGCCGGGTGGATGATCGGGTCAGATCCTGATCGGAATCTTCAGGTAGCGTCGCCCGTTGTCTTCCGGTGCCGGCAGGCGGCCGGCGCGGATGTTGACCTGCAGYGACGGCAGCAGCAGTGTCGGCGCCGCCAGCGTGGCATCGCGCGCTTCGCGCATCGCGACGAAGCTGTTTTCGTCCACACCGCCGCCGATGTGCACGTTGCGCGCTTTCTCGTCGGCCACGGTGGTCCGCCACGCGTAGTGGTCGCGTCCCGGCGCCTTGTAGTCGTGGCACAGGTACATCACGGTGCTCGGCGGAAGGGCGAGCAGTTTCTGGATCGAGCGGTACAGCGTGCGCGCATCGCCGCCGGGGAAATCGGTACGCGCGGTACCGTAGTCGGGCATGAACAGCGTGTCGCCCACGAAAACCGCCTCGCCGATCCGATAGGACACGCAGGCGGGCGTGTGGCCGGGGGTGTGGATCACCTCGACCTGCAGCCCCCCGAGCGCGAACGTGTCCCCATCGCGGAACAGGCGGTCGAACTCGCGCCCCTCGCCACTCACGTCATCCAGCCCGAACACCTGGGCGAACGTTCGCTGCACCTCGGTGATACGCGAACCGATGCCGATCGCCGCGCCGGTCTTGTCCTTCAGGTAGGGGGCGGCACTGAGATGGTCGGCGTGCGCGTGCGTCTCCAGGATCCAGTCCACCGTCAGTCCGTGGTCGGCGACAAAGCCCAGCAACGTGTCGGCGCTATGGTGCGAGGCGCGGCCGGAACGGTGGTCGTAGTCCAGCACGGGGTCGATGATCGCCGCCTGGCGCGTGGCCGGGTCCCAGGCCACGTAGGTGATGGTGTTCGTGGCGTCGTCGAACCAGGCGTGCACGGCGGGGGTGGTCATGGAGATCTCCGGGGGTTGCTTTTTGATTTAGATAAAACTAAATTAAGTAAAGTATAAAGTAAAGGCCAGCCGATGCCGTTCAAACAGCGCGACCTGGAAAAACTGCGCGCCAGCGCCGCCGACGCCGCGGCCCTCATGCGCGCATTGGGCCACGACGGTCGGCTGCTGGTCCTGTGCACCCTCGTCGCACAAGGCGAGTGCAGTGCCGGCGAGCTGGCGCAGCAGGTCGGACTCAGTCCGTCCGCGCTGTCGCAGCATCTGGCGAAGCTGCGCGACGATGGACTGGTGGACAGTCGCCGCGAGGCCCAGAGCGTGTACTACCGCATTGCCGATCCGCGCGTGGCGCGTGTCGTGTCGTTGTTGAAAGACCTGTATTGCCCATGAGGAAGCACCCATGACGATTCCATCGATTTCTCCCGCCGAGGCGCGGTCGCTACTGTCGGACGGCGCCGTGTTGGTGGATATCCGCAATCGCGACGAGCACGCACGCGAGCACATTCCAGGCGCCGTACTGTGGCCCGTGGCACAGGCGACGGGGCCGATACCCCGGGGCGCTTCGAAGACCCTGATCTTCCATTGCCGCTCCGGTGCCCGCACCCGGGCGAATGGTCCCATGCTCGCATCGGCGGCGGCGGATGGATGCGAGGCGTTCGTCCTGTCCGGCGGTCTTGAGGCCTGGAAAGGCGCCGGCCTGCCGGTCCGCGTGGACCGTCGCCAGCCGATCGAGCTGATGCGGCAGGTGCAGATCGCCGCCGGGGCGCTGGTACTCACCGGTGTCCTGCTGGCCGCGATGGTCTCGCCGTATGGTCTGCTGCTGTCAGGCTTCGTGGGTGCAGGCCTGGTGTTCGCGGGCGTCAGCGGCTTCTGCGGCATGGCGCGCGTGCTGGCATTGATGCCCTGGAATCGCCGCACGATGCCATGATCCCGTCCACCGCCCGACTCTTCCCAACGGAGCCCTCCATGAGTGGCACCCAGCGCATCAGCCTCACCCTGGAGCAGGAAGACGACTACGCCTTCCGCATCCGCTTCGACGAGACGACCATCGCCGACCTCATGACCGACGAGCCCGAGCCGCTGGGGAAGGGCGAAGGTCCGAACCCGACGCGCCTGCTGCTGTCGGCCGTGGCCAACTGCCTGTCGGCCAGCCTGTTGTTCGCCCTGCGCAAGTTCAAGAACGCGCCGGGCAAGCTGGTGACCCACGCGACCG
>NZ_JBGFFG010000121.1:0-8316 GCF_056175765.1 Pseudoxanthomonas sp. LjRoot204_2
CACTGTCTTCGCCGCGGCCAGTCTGAAGGAGTCGCTGGATGCGGCAGCGTCGGCCTACCAGAAGCAGACCGGCGTTCCAGTGCGCGTGTCGTATGCCGCGAGCTCGGCGCTGGCGCGCCAGATCGAACAGGGTGCGCCGGCGGACGTGTTCTTCTCAGCCGATCTGGAGTGGATGGACTATCTGCAACAACGCGGCAAGCTCGACGCGACCACGCGGCGCAATCTGCTGAGCAACCAGTTGGTGCTGGTCGCACCGAAGGCGAGCAAGGTGCGCGTCGAGTTGAAGCGGCCCGCGACCTTTCTCGCCGCGCTCGGCGATGGTCGCCTGGCGGTAGGCCAGACCCAGACCGTGCCCGCGGGCAAGTACGCCAAGGCCTCGCTGGAATCGCTGTCGCTGTGGAACGGTGTCAAGGCACGGCTCGCCGAATCCGAGAGCGTGCGCGCGGCGCTGATGCTGGTGGCGCGCGGCGAAGCACCGTTGGGTATCGTGTACGCCTCCGATGCGAAAGCGGAACCGGCCGTGCGCGTGGTGGCGACGTTCCCCGAAGAAAGCCATCCGCCGATCATCTATCCGGTCGCCGCCCTGCGAAGCCCGCGATCGGCGCAGGCGACGCAGTTCGTGCAATGGCTGGCCTCCCCGGCCGCCGATGCAATCTTCACGCGGCGCGGATTCGCGGTGAAGGACTGACGCCTTCATGCTCGATGCGTTCACCGCGGAAGAACTCACCGCGATCCGGCTCAGCCTGAAGGTGGCGCTGGTGGCCGCGATCGCCAGCCTGCCGTTCGGCGTGCTGGTCGGCTGGGTGCTGGCGCGCACGCGCTTCCCGGGCAAGGCGCTGCTGGATGCCGTGGTGCACCTGCCGCTGGTATTGCCGCCGGTGGTGATGGGTTACGGATTGCTGGTAACGTTGGGCACGCAGGGCGCCATCGGCGCTTTCCTGAAGGAGCACCTGGGCCTCGTGTTCGCGTTCCGCTGGACCGGCGCGGCGCTGGCGTGCGCGGTGATGGGCTTCCCGCTGATGGTGCGCGCGATCCGCTTGTCGCTCGAAGCCACCGACCGTCGTCTGGAACAGGCCGCGTCCACCCTGGGCGCCGGCCCGTGGCGCGTCTTCTTCACCGTCACCTTGCCGCTGGCCTGGCCCGGCCTGGTGGCTGGCAGCGTGCTGGCATTCGCGAAAGCGCTCGGCGAATTCGGCGCTACCATCACCTTCGTCTCCAACATCCCCGGCGAGACGCAGACGCTGTCCTCCGCGATCTATGGCCTGATGCAGGTGCCCGGTGGCGAAGCCGGCATCTGGCGCCTCGCCGCGGTCGCCGTGGCTATCTCGCTGGCCGCGCTGCTGTTCTCGGAGTGGCTGGTGCGCCGGCACCACACGCGCCAGGGCGAGGACAGCTGATGCTGCACCTGGACATCGAAATGCGGCGCGGACACTTTCATCGCCACGTGCGCATCCAGGACGACGCGCGCGTGATCGCCCTGGTGGGGCCGTCCGGCGCGGGCAAGACTTCCGTCCTCAATGCCATCGCCGGACTGGTGACGCCCGTGGCCGGGCGCATCGACGTGGACGGCCATTGCCTGTTCGACAGTGCGCAGCGCATCGACGTGCCGGTGCACCAGCGCCGCATCGGTTATGTCTTCCAGGATGCGCGGTTGTTCCCGCACCTGGACGTGCGCCGCAACCTGCTCTACGGGCGCCACGGCGGGCGGGGCGCGCCCCGCTTCGGATTCGATGCCGTGGTGGAGTTGCTCGGCATCGCGCCGCTGCTCGGTCGCCGCACGCGCAATCTGTCCGGGGGCGAAGCGCAGCGCGTCGCGATCGGTCGCGCGTTGCTGTCGCAGCCCTCGTTGCTGCTGTTCGACGAGCCGCTGTCGTCGCTTGACCAGGCCCGGCGCGAGGAACTCATCCCCTACCTGCAGCGTGTGCGCGACGAGATCCGCCTGCCCATCGTCTACGTCAGCCATCATCCGGACGAAGTACGCCGCGTGGCCGACTCCACACACGTTCTCGACTGACGTCGTCGTAGGATGCGGCGAGGCCCCAGGAGCGCCCCGCATGACACACCCCAAGCGCTGGAAGTCCCTGCCCGTTGACCGGACCCGTCACTACCTGGAGCCGGGGCCCGTCGTGCTGGTGAGCACCGCGCACAACGGCGAACGCGCGATCATGACGCTGGGCTGGCACATGATGCTGGGTTACGACCTGGTCGGCACCTATATCTGGGACGCGAACCGCAGCCACGCACTGGCGCGCGCGAGCCGCGCCTGCGTGATCAACTTGCCGACCGAGGGCCTGCTGGACACCGTCGTACGCATCGGCAACTGCAGCAGCACCGAGCAGGACAAGTTCGAGCGCTTCGGCCTGACCGCGTTGCGCTCGCGCGAAGTGGACGCGCCGCGGATCGCCGAATGCCACGCGCAGTTCGAGTGTCGCTTGCACGAAACCCGCATCACCGCCGACTACCCGCTATTCGTATGGCGCGTGGTGGCAGCACACGTCGCGCCCTCGCCGCGCGTGCCCCGCACGGTGCATTACCGAGGCGAAGGCCGCTTCATGGTCGCCGGCCACGAGATTTCCCGACGCCGCCTGTTCCGACCGGACATGCTGGCGCAGTGAGCGTCAGCGTTTTCGCGCTGCCACGCGCTGCCTGCCTTCGCGGATTTCGAAAGTGAAGGCATAGGCCAGCGTGACCGGCACGACACGCGCCTGCACGCGTTCGCCGGCGCAGCCGTATCCGTTCCAGTCCCGATCACGACTCGTGGCGTCCGGATAGTCGCAGAACATCGCGGGTTCGAAGGTCCATCCCGACACCGCGGAGAGCGCCGCATCGCGCAACAGTGGCTGCGCGGCGCCATCCGCGCAGCCTGCCTGACGCAGCGGCACGACTTGCGTCGCCTTGCCCTTGTCATCCACCACGAACGCCACGCACAACGTGAACGCCGGCAGTTCGCGCGGCATGCCCGCCGACGGGAACGCGGGGCTGGCCGTATCGATGGGTACCGGGTAGACGAAGGCCTGGTGTGCCGCCATTTCGTAACGCCCGGCCGCTTCAGGCAGCAACAGGCGCTGCCCGATGCTGTCGATACGGTGCGCGCAGCCGCTGACCAGCCACACTGCGATGGCACATGCGAAGAAACGCATTAGGGCTTGTTGGCAACGCGCTGCCCGCAGGACACCTTGCGACCGTCTTCGCCATCGAACTTCATCTCATCGCATTCCAACGTCCTGAGGGATGTCGACTGCGACATGTCGAGCGTACTCCAGGCCGTGGGCGGATCAATCTCCGACGATCCTTCGCGTCCGTCCGGATCGCCGTCGACGTCGTAGCGAATCGGCACGCGTACCCAGCCTTCGCCGCGCATGCCATTCTCCATGGGCGGCTCGAACGTCCACTGCCGGGCGGCGGCGAGCGACGCTTCATCGAACAGTCCGGCGGGCTCGGAGGATTCCACGATCGCCTCGCGAACGCGGCCGTCCGGTCCCACGCGCAGTTTCAGCACCACCAGCCCGCTCTGGCCGCGCGCCTTCGCGTCTTCCGGGTAGGCGGGCGCGGGCTGTTTCGGCACGCTGGCCTCGTCCGGCCCGGGCGCGCCGTCGTGCCGGCTGACGATCATCGACAGCGCGAACGTCGAGCTGCCATCCGGCGGGGTAACCTCGATACGCATCGCCTTGTCGAGCAGACCCATCAGTACCGGTTTGGACACAGGCTTGCCGTCCACGCTGATGTCCCCGGCGAGCCTCACCTGGCCTTCTGCCGCAGGATCGACGACCAGCTCGATGCGCCACGCGCGGCCGGCTTTCGTCGTCGATGCGAAACCCACCTTCTGGCCCGGCCAGTCGCGCAGGACAACGTCCTGGCGTTCGCCATCGACCTCCAGCGTCGCACCAATCCGGTAGTGGAAGTCGTGTGCGCCCTGCGCCTGTGCAGCGGGCTGCGCAGCCCACGCGGCGATGCCGGTGCCAGCGACCAGCAGCATGACCAGGGCGGCGGCGGCGAACCGTCGGGTGCGGCTGCGCAAAGGGTGCTTCAGCATGGCGATCCTCTCCTTGAGGGGGTGGTGGTGCGTCCAGTGGCAGCCCACGGGCAGCGGGATGCCAGCCAGATGCGCCTTCAGCATCGCTTCGCCGTAGGTGCGGCGCTCGCCGGGATGGCGTGCGACCACGGCCGCGTCGCAGGTGAACTCCTGGTCCAGGCGGTGCAGGCGCGACGCGAGGTGCATCAGCGGGTTGAACCAGAACACGCTGCGCAGCAGCGCGGCGAGCAGGTTGCCGAACAAGTCGCCGCGGCGGATGTGCAGGCGCTCGTGGCACAGCACCAGCGCGCGCTCAGCGTCCGTGTAGCGTTTGTCGAAGTCCGCCGGCAGCAGGATTTTGGGCCGCAGCACGCCGTAAGCCGCCGGAAGGCCCGCGCTGTCGCTCGCTCGCAGCACGCCCGGCGCGACTTCCGTCATCGGCCCCACGGCACGGATGAAGCGCCGCTGTTGCGCGGCCAATCGCGCAACCATGATGAAGGCGCCGGCGCCCCAGAACGCAAGCAGCAACGCCGGCAGCGCGGGCCATGACGCGTTTGCTTCGACGGCCGCCACCGATGCAGGCTGCAGTACGACAGCCTGCGGCAGCACCCACTGCGTCTCGGCGTGACGGGCCGGCACCAGGACCGCCACGCAGGCCAGTGGTACGCAGATCCACAGCGCGTGCGCAGTCGCGGCGCCGAGATGACGACGCAGCGGGACACGGAGGATCATCACCAGCAGGATGGCCAGCGTGCTGGCGATGGTCGCTTCGAGCAGGGCCATCATCGCGTCATTCGCCATCGTCGAGCTCCGCGATCAGGCGTTTCAGTTCGGCGATATCGGCCGAGGAGAGTTTGCGCTGCTCGCTGAAATGCGCGACCAGCGGCGCCACACGCCCCCCGAACAGGCGGTCCACCAGCCCCGCGCTCTGCTCCGCCAGCCAGGCATCGCGGCTGAGCACGGGCGAATACAGATAGCGACGCCCCTCCTTCTCGGCCTGGATCGCGCCCTTGTTGAGCAGGCGGTTGAGCAGGGTCTTCACCGTCGGCTCCGCCCATTCCGCGCGGCCGGCCAAGGCCGCGACCACGTCTTCCGCACTGGCGGGATGGCGCCGCCACAACACGTCCATCACCACAGCTTCCGCATCGCTGATCGACATACGTTTACGCCTGTAATTTTTATTGATTACGCACGTAAACAAAGACCGTGTCAAGCCCTTCCGTGCTCCCATTCGTCGGCGGATCACTTGGCTTCGCCTAAGCTGCGCACATGACCCCACGCCACCTGACCGATCTCGACGAAGCCGTCGACCTGATCCTGGCCCACACCTACGGGCCGCTGCGCATGGGCGCGCCGCTCGGCATCGGCAAGCCGCACCGCCTGCTCAATGCGCTTTACCGGCGCGGCGTAGCGGACCCGTCGCGCCCGTGGTCGCTCTACACCGCGCTGTCGCTCGATCCGCCTGCGGGTGGCAGCGGACTGGAGGGACGATTCGTGAAGCCGTTCGCCGCGCGGCATTTCGGCGAGGACTTCCCGCGGCTGGACTACGTGCAGGCGATGAAGCGCGACGCGCTGCCCGCGCACATGGAGGTGGAGGAGTTCTACATGCAGGGCGGAGCGCTGCTCCGCTCCACCACCGCGCAGCGCCTGTACGCCAGCCTCAACTACACACACGTTGCCCGGGCACTCGCCGACCGCGCGCTCAACGTGATCGTGCAGAAGGTCGCGCGCGAACCGGGCGGCACGCGGCTGTCGTTCTCGTGCAACAACGACCTGACCCAGGATGCCGTCGATGCCATCGTGGCGCGCGGCCTGCCGCGCCCCTTGCTGGTGGCCGAGATCGATCCGCACCTGCCGTGGATCGGTGGCACCGCGGCGGTGGAAGAGGCCTACTTCGACATCGTCATCACCCCGCCTGGCCCTTATCCGCCCCTGTTCGGGTTGCCGCGCCAGCCGGTATCCGACGTCGATTACGCCATCGGCCTGTATGCCAGTGCGCTGGTCCGCGATGGCGGCACGCTGCAGATCGGCATCGGCGCGCTCGCCGATGCGCTGTGCCACGCACTGGTGCTGCGCCACACCGACAACGCCACCTACCGGCGCATCCTGGCCGCCCTCGATCCCGCGCTGGAGCAACATCCTGCCGTGCTCGCCAGCGGTGGCCTCGACCCGTTCGCCATCGGCCTGTACGGCTGCAGCGAGATGGTCAACGAGGGCTTCAAGCGACTGGTCGAGACCGGCGTGATCCGGCGCAAGGTGGTGGATGACGAAGCACTGATGCGGCGCGTCGCCGACGGCACGGCCAATCTCGGCGACCTGGCGCGTCTGGAGCGCGATGGCGAGTACCTGCATGGCGCGTTCTACCTGGGGTCGCCCGCGTTCTACCAGTGGCTGCGCGACCTGCCGGACGACCAGCGCCGTGCCATCGGCATGCGCCGCATCAGCCTGATCAACGAACTTCAGCGCGACCATGAGCCACTCGCCCGCCTGCAGCGCCACGACGCCCGCTTCTTCAACTCCTGCATGATGGTCACCGCGCTCGGTGCCGCCGTCTCGGACGGACTGGAAGACGGCCGCGTGGTGTCCGGCGTGGGCGGACAGTACAACTTCGTCGACATGTCCAACACCCTGGATAACGCACGCAGCGCGTTGATGTTCCGCGCCGTGCGAGACGATGCCGGCGCGCCCGCCTCCAACGTCCGCTGGAATTACGGCCACACCACCATTCCCCGCCACCTGCGCGACCTCTACGTCAACGAATACGGTATCGCGGACCTGCGCGGCAAGAACGACGAGGATTGCGTGATCGCGATGGGCGGAATCACCGATGCGCGCTTCCAGCCGGCACTTGTCGAGCGCGCGAAGCACGAAGGCAAGCTGCGCAGCGGCTTCCATGCGCCCGGCCACTGGATCGACAACACGCCGGTGCACCTGTCCGCGCGCCTGCACGCCTTCCGTCACGACGGCACGCTGCCGGACTATCCGCTCGGCAGCGACTTCACCGAGGTCGAACAGCGCATCGTCAAAGCCCTGGGTTGGCTGAAGGCCAACACGGCGACGCCCTGGAAGAAGATCGGCACGGTCATGCGTGCGCTAAGTGCCACGTCAAACGATGCCGAGGCGATGGCGCGCATGGCGCTGGCGACGCCCGGGACGTTGGGCGAACGCCTGGAAGCGAAGCTGCTGGCACTCGGCTTGCGGGAAACGCGGCAGTCTTCATGACCACGCCAAGCAATCCGTAACGGCGTCATTCCGGCAGAAGCCGGGACGACGGGCTGGGTCAAGACAGGGACTTGCACGGCGACATGGCAAGGCGGAGCTGCCACTCCTTGCCGCTTCTGCTACTTGCCTGACCTGCCGTCCACCAGGAAGTATTCCTTGCCGCGACTCTTCCACGTTGCCGACTCCGGATCGATGGCGATGCACGGACGACCTCCGCAGGAGGTGATTTCGACATGCTGGGAGGCGTGCCGGACTTCAGCCGACACCTCGGCCGCATCTGCGCGCAGTTGGGCATCCTTCAGCCGTTGGTACTCGTGACGAAGCAGCAGAAGCAGGCCGGCGTACAACAACGCGAAGCCCGCTGCGACGGCGATCAGGCCCCGCCAAGCTTTGCCGGTCACCGGCCGCAGCGCTATTTCGGTCTTCTGCTGCTGCTCCTGGAACAGACGAACCATCGCATGCTTCAGCTTGGCCTCCTCGGCCTCGCGCGTGGCCGCCAGTTCGGCACTGACTACATGCGCCTTCTGCAGGCTCTCGGCCACCTGTCGCGCCTGCTTGTCGGCGGCATCCTCGAGCCGCCCTACCGCCAACATCAAACGGCGGATGGCATCCGTGTCGTTCATTGCGTTCCCCTCGGCTACCTTGCCATTCCCTGCTGCTGTTCCTGCACTTGCCGTTGCTGCGCGTCGATGATGGTCTGCTGTTCCTGCCGCTGCGTTTCCTCGTTGAACGCCTGCATGCTCTGCCCCAGCGGTTGCTCAGACGCCTGCGCTGGGTTGATCGTATCCGTCCGCCGATCCAGGATCGGATTGTGTGGGTGGTTCCACACAGCCATCAGGCCACCGTCGCGGGTCTGGACGAGAGCGCTGATTTCCGGCAGGTGATCGCGCCGCGCCTCCAGTGCGATCGTGCCGGCGAGTTGTTCGCGCTGTCGCTGCGTCCAGTGGGCATCCATCTGCGGCTCCAACCGTTCCAGGTGATCCATCGCCTGATTGAACAGCGGAGTATCCCGGGCTTGCGCTAGCCATGGCTTCTGCCGGGCCTCCCAGGCCTGAGCATCGGCCAGTGACTCGACCCACAAA
>NZ_JBGFFG010000122.1:0-8290 GCF_056175765.1 Pseudoxanthomonas sp. LjRoot204_2
GTGCTGGGCCGCGCGCTGCTCGAAGGTCGCTTCACGCTGCCGGAAGCGCTGGCATGCTGAGCCGGCGCATCATTCCCTGCCTGGACGTGCGCGAAGGCCGCGTGGTCAAGGGCGTGAAGTTCCGCGACCACGTCGACATGGGCGATATCGCCGACCTTGCGCTGCGCTACCGCGACGAAGGGGCCGACGAACTGGTGTTCTACGACATCAGCGCCAGTCCGGAAGGCCGTTCGGTGGACTACGCCTGGATCGAGCGTGTTTCGCGACTGCTGGATATTCCGTTCTGCGTGGCGGGCGGCATCCGCGACGTTCAGACCGCCCGTCGCGTGCTGTACAGCGGGGCCGACAAGGTGTCGGTCAACACGCCCGCGCTGGAGCGTCCGGAGCTGATCGGCGAGCTGGCGCAGGCCTTCGGCGTACAGTGCGTCGTGGTCGGCGTGGATTCCATCCTGGAAGCCGATGGCGAATGGCGTGTGCGCCGCTATACCGGCGACCCCTCGAAGATGCAGGGTGCCGGACTGAGGACGCTGGACTGGGTCGTGCAGGCGCAGCGCCTGGGCGCCGGCGAAATCGTGCTGAACTGCATGGACCAGGACGGCGTGCGGCGGGGTTACGACCTGGTGCAGCTGCGCGCGGTACGCGCCATCTGCGAAGTGCCGCTGGTCGCCTCGGGCGGCGCGGGCGAGGTGGCGCATTTCACCGACGTGTTCCAGCAGGCGGATGTGGATGGCGCGCTGGCAGCCAGTGTCTTCCACAGCGGGCACATCCGCATTCCGGCACTGAAGCAGGCAYTGGCGCAGCAAGGCATCGAGGTGAGACGTGGCGACTGACAACCGGCGACCGGCGTTCGACGCCACCCGTCTCGACTGGGACAAGGGGGACGGCCTGCTGCCCGTCATCGTGCAGGACGCCGCGACGCTGCGGGTACTGATGCTGGGCTACATGAACCGCGAAGCGCTGCAGGCCACACTCTCCGGCGGGCGCGTGACCTTCTTCAGTCGCAGCAAGCAGCGGCTGTGGACCAAGGGAGAGAGCTCCGGCCACGTGCTGGAACTGGTGTCGGTCGAGGCCGATTGCGACGACGACACGTTGCTCGTCCTCGCGCATCCGCACGGCCCGACCTGCCACCTGCAGCGCGCCAGTTGCTTCCCGTCGGCACCGTCGGCATTCCTGTCGGAACTGGATGCCCTCGTTGCGCAGCGCGAGCGCGAACGGCCGGCGGACAGCTACACCACGCGGCTGTTCGAGGCCGGTGTGCGCCGCGTCGCCCAGAAGGTGGGCGAAGAGGGCGTGGAAACCGCCCTGGCCGCCGTCGCCCAGGACGAAACCGCGCTGCTCGGCGAGAGTGCGGACCTGCTTTACCACCTGACCGTGCTGTTGCGCGCACGCGGCTTGTCGCTGGCCGATGCCGTCGATGTGCTGCGGGAGCGGCACGCCCCCCGATGACGCATCCCCACCGACTGTAGGGGCGGCCTCGGGCGCGATGCTCTTCGCTGCTGCTGAAAACAAAGCATCGCGCCCGAGGGCGCTCCTACAAGTGCACTGGCCCTGCGCCATAATCCTCCGGTCCTTCCGGCTGGAGTCGCCATGCGCGCTTCGTTGATTGTCCTCGTCCTGGCGTTGCTGACGGTCCCCGCCCATGCGCTGCCGCCGCCGTGCAGTTGGGGACAGGTGTACGAGGACCGCAACGGCAACGGGACCCGCGAGGCAGGGGAGCCGGGCCTCCCGGGCATCAAGGTGTCCAACGGCATCGAGATTGCGGTGACGGACGCGCGGGGCGAGTACAGCCTCGATTACATCGACGGCCGCACGCTCTTCATCATCAAGCCGGCCGGCTACGATCTGGCGGTGCGCCCCGACGGCCTGCCGGCCCGCTGGCGCAACCTGCAGTACCACGCCGGGCCTGCGCTGAAGTACGGCGGCATACCACAGCGCCAGCCCGATTGCACGCACTTCGGGCTGCGTCCAAGGGCTGCGGCGAAGGACGGCGCACTCGACGTACTGCTGTTCGCCGACAGCCAGACGTCTTCGGTGAAGGACGTGGACTACTACTGGCGCGACATCGTACAGCCGCTGGTTGGGAAGCACGATGCCGTGCTGGGCCTGACCCTGGGCGACGTCACCAACGACGACCTGTCGCTGTACCCGCAGATCCTGCGCACGACGATGAGCCTGCAGGTACCCTGGCTGTTCATCCCGGGCAACCATGACCTCGATTTCGATGCCGCCGGCGATGAGGATTCGCTGCGCACGTTCCGCCATCACCTGGGACCGGACACGTTCGCGTGGGAAGAAGAGGCGGCGACCTTCATCGGCCTGGACGACGTGATCTATCAGCCGGGCGGTACGCCTGCGTACTTCGGCGGGCTGCGGGAGGACCAGTTCGCCTTCCTGCAGGCGTACCTGCCCACGGTGCGGAAGGATCGCCTGCTGGTGATCGGCGTGCACATCCCGTTCTACGAACCCGGCGCGCGCGGCTTCCGTCCGCAGGACCGCGAGCGCCTGTTCGCCATGCTGGAGGACTTCCCGCATGTGCTGCTGCTCAGCGGGCACACCCACACCCAGCGCCACTGGTACCACGACGCATCCACCGGCTGGCACGGGATGCGGCCGCTGCATGAGTACAACGTCGGCGCGGCCTGCGGCGCCTACTGGTCGGGCATCAAGGATGCCGAGGGCATTCCCGACACGACGATGGCCGATGGCACGCCGAATGGCTATGCGCGGTTGCGCGTGGACGCCGGCGGCGCCTACGCGCTGTCGTGGCATCCGGCGCGCGATGCAGACGGCAGCGGCATCGGCCTGCACGCGCCGCGCGTGCTGCGGAAGGGGGCGTATCCGGCGTGGGGCGTGTTCGCCAATGTCTACATGGGCGATGCGGAGACGCGCGTGGAGTACCGCATCGACGGTGGCGAATGGAAACCGATGAAGCGCGTGGAGCAGCCCGACCCCAGGCTGCTGGTGGAGAACATGCGCGACGACACGGCCGATGCGCTGCGTGGCTACGACCGCTCGCCCGAAGCGGAGGCGTCCCAGCACCTGTGGCGTGGCGCGCTGCCCACCGACCTGGCCGAGGGCGAGCATGCGGTCGAGGTGCGCGCCTTCGACCGGTGGCAGGGCGAGCGATCGGCTCGCACCTCCTACCGCCTGCAGGTTGCGGAGCCCTGATCATGGCTGCGATGGAACTTCCCATCGAGCACTTCATGGATGCTGCGGCGTGGGAACGCTGGCTGGAGGAGCATCCGGGATCCACGGGCGTGTGGCTGAAGATCGCCAAGAAGGACTCGGGCGTCGCGTCGGTGAGCTACAGCGAGGCACTGGACGTGGCACTGTRCCATGGCTGGATCGACGGACAGAAGAAGGGGTACGACGCGCAGTGCTTCCTGCAGCGCTTCACGCCGCGGCGTGCACGCAGCACGTGGTCGAAGATCAACGTCGCCCGGATCGAAAGCGTGCTCGCGGCGGGTCGCATGCGGCCCGCAGGCCTGCGCGAGGTCGAGGCCGCCCGGGCCAATGGTCGCTGGGACGCGGCCTACGACGGTGCGAAGTCGATGGAGGTGCCGGCGGAACTCGCCAAGGCCCTGGCGAAGAACCGAAAGGCCAAGGCCTTCTTCGACACGCTCGACAAGACCAACCGGTACGCGGTGTGCTGGCGCGTGCAGACAGCGGTGAAGCCGGAGACCCGGCAGGCACGCGTGGAAAAGCTGGTGGCCATGCTCGCGCGGGGCGAGAAGATCCACGGGGCCTGAAACGGAAACGCCTCCCGAAGGAGGCGTCCTGGAACCTGGCGGGCGAGCGAAGGCGGGCGGGCGAGGTTGACGTGGCTGGCTGGCGAAGGCGGGCGGGCGACGTGGCGCGCAGTCTAGGCAATCCGCACGATGCGTGTAGAAACGCGAATCGCTCTCGAATAGATCTCAGCGGGCGGCGCGGCTGGATCGCACACTGAGCCACGCGCCGGCCAACAGCATCGCGATCGCGACGGCCTGGATCCCATGCGGCTCCGCGCGACCCGAGATGACCAACAGCAACGTCGACAGCAAGGGCGCGAGATAGGAGAGGCTGCCCAGCAGGGCAATGTCGCCGCGCTTGGTGCCGTGGTCCCAGAGCCAGAACGCGGCGCCTACGGGGCCGGCACCCATCACGGCGAGAACCAGCCATTGGGTGGCACCGGGCGCGACCGTGCGTTCGAACAGCAGATGGACCGCAGCGCCCAGGACCGAGACGCCCGCGCAGGCCACGGTGATGGCGGCGGTGGGGACGTCGGCGAAGCGGCGGTTGAACACGGAATACGCGGCCCAGATCACCGCGGCACCCAGTGCGGCGAGGTAGCCCGGCACGTGCGCACGGTCGACCTGCAGGCCATGCCCGCGGGTCACCAGCAGCGCCGCGGCCACCAGGCCGAGCAGCGTGCCTGCCCACTGCCCGGCACGCACCGTCACGCCGCCGACCAGACCGGCGAAGACCACGATCAGCAGCGGCCACAGGTAATTGAGCAGGTTCGCCTCCACCGCCGGCGCGCGCTTGAGCGCGATGAAGTAGAGCGCGTGGTAGCCGAACAACGCCAGCGTGGACAGCRCCAGCGCCGCGCCGGGTTGGCGCAGCTCACGCCAACCCGCGGCGCCGCGCAGTACCGCGCGCGCCAGCCCCAGCAGCGCCGCGATGCCGAAACTGACCGCAAGCACCTGGAACGGGGGCAGGTTGCCGGTCGCGGTCGTCAGTACCGCCAGCGAGGCCCACAGCAGGATGGCGGCCAGCCCCGTCAGCGTAGCCGTGCGTTGCGACGCCATGGTTCGGATTCAGTCGGGCAGGGCGATGTCGGCGAACGACGCCACGCGCGCATGCCCGTGCGCGGCCTCGCCCTCGCGGGGCTGAGGGTAGTCGTCCAGGCGGTCGATCAGGCGCGTCTGCAGGCCGGCTTCGCGCGCGGCATCCAGTTCTTCCACCACGTCGGACAGGAACAGGATGGCATTGGCCGGCACGCCGATGCGGCCGGCGATCACGCGGTAGCTGTCGGCTTCGCGCTTGCCGCCGACTTCGGTGTCGAACCAGTCGGAAAACAGCGGCGTCAGGTCGCCGGCGTCGCTATGACCGAAGAACAGCTTCTGCGCCGGCACCGAGCCGGACGAGTACACGTACAGCGGATAGCCGCGCGCGTGCCAGTCGCGCAGCGCGGGCGCCGCGTCGGGATAGATGTGGGCGGTGAAGTCGGCATCGCGGTAGCCCGCCTGCCAGATCATCCCCTGCAGCGCCTTCAGCGCCGTGTGCTTGCGGTCCTGGTCGATCCAGCCCTGCAACGTCTCCACGATGACGTCGTCGCTGCAGATGCTGCCGTGCTCGGTGGCCACCACGTCCAGCCAGCGGCGGACCTCCGGGTCGTCGCGGTGGTCGCGCACGAAGCCGGGCAGGGCGCGCCGCGCGTACGGGAACAGCACGTCCTTCACGAACGAGATGCTGCTGGTGGTGCCTTCGATGTCGGTCAGGATGGCGGAAACGGGCATGGCGATGTTCACGGTCACGGTAGAGCGGAGCGCGCTCCGCTGCTCTTGTTCTGGATGGGGTCGTGCCGCCGGGCAGGCCCCGGGCGGCAGGATCGATCAATGCCCGTCGGTCAGACCGTCGTAGCGCGGGAACTGCTGGGCGATGGTGGTGCCGGTGAAGTGGCCCACCCAGCCATCCGGCTCGGTGAAGAAGCGGATGGCGACGAAGCGGGGCTCCGGGCCCATGTCGAACCAGTGCAGCGCGCCGTCCGGCACGGCGATCAGGTCGTCCTGCACGCACTCGATCTCGTAGACCCTGCCATCCACGTGCAGCGTGAACAGGCCCGACCCCGCCACGAAGAAGCGCACCTCGTCTTCCTTGTGGTAGTGCTCGTCGAGGAACTTGGCGCGCATCGCCTCGCGCTGCGGGTTGTCCGGCGCGATGCTGACCACGTCGACGGTCTTGAAGCCGCGCTCGGCCACCAGACGGTCGATGTCGGCGCGGTAGGCGTCCATCACTTCTTCCGGCGAGGCGCCGGGCTCGATCGGCTTGTTCGCCTTCCAGCGTTCGAAGGTCACGCCGATCTTCTTCAGCTCGGTGGCGATGAAGTCGGGGTCGTAGCTGGCGAACTCCGGGGTGGCCGGATCGGATTCCTTGAAGATGCGCAGGCGGCTCATGGCAATGGCGTGAGGCGGCGGGGGGAACGTTAGGGTAGCAAACCCGGCCCGGACGCCCTGTGGCGGAAAGGCAGCGCGGGGATAACCGGCGGTTATCAGCCGCGGCAGCCGAGCTTGCGCAGTTCCAGTTCGGCCCCGAACAGGAATTCGAAGGCTTCCAGATGCCGGCGCGCCTCGGCCATGGTGCGGCCCCATGCGTACAGACCGTGGCCGTCGATCAGGTAGCCCCACAGCGGCTGCCGGTCCAGCAGCGCGTCGACCTGCGCGGCCAGGGTCGGCATGTCCTGGGTGTTGGCGAACACCGGCACGTCGATGGCCATCTCGTGGGTGTGATTGCCGTGGAAGGCCTTCAGCAGTTCGAAGCCCTCCAGCCGGACATGGCCGGCGCCGGCGAACAGGCGCGAGGCCACCGTCTGCACCAGCGAGTGCGTGTGCAGCACGCAGCCGATCTCGGGGTAACGCCGATAGAGCTGGGTGTGCAGCAGGGTTTCCGCCGAGGGGCGATGGTCGCTGCCCACGGCCTTGCCCTCGAAGTCCACCACCATGATGTCCGCCTCCACCAGCCGGCCCTTGTCGCGCCCGGAAACGGTGATGGCCGCATGCCGTTCGTCCAGCCGCTGCGAGAAGTTGCTGCTGGTGGCCGGGGTCCAGCCCAGCTGCGACAGTTCGCGCACGTTGGAAATGATGGACTGCGCGCGGTCGCGCAGCTGGTCGGCGTCGTAGGGCAGGGCGTTCATGCCGCGCATTCTAACGGAACCCGTCCGGCGGCCCGACCGATTGATCCTGCTCAATGCGGTCGGCGGGTTGGAAGCGCGACACTGCAGCCTCCTTCCCGCAGGTGCCCAGCCAGATGAGCCACGATGCCTCCCGCCGCCGTTTCCTGACCACCACCCTGACCGCCGCCGCCGTGGCCCCGCTGGCCTGGCACGCGGTGCGTGCCGAGGCCGCTGCGCCTGCCGCCCTCCCCAAGCTGGACGCCAACAATCCCACCGCCAAGGCGCTGGCCTACAGCGAGAACGCCGCCACCGTGAAGCATCCCAAGCACAAGGCGGGCGATCACTGCGCCAACTGCAACTTCTTCAAGGCGCCGGCGGGCCAGGCCTATGGCCCGTGCACGCTGTTCCCGAAGAACTCGGTCGCCGCGAAGGGCTGGTGCAGCGCCTGGGCCAAGAAGCCCTGATACGTCCGGTTCACGGAAAGCGAAAAGGCGCGGTCACCCGCGCCTTTTCCATGTCCGGTCTCCGGAACCGGTTCAGCGCGGCGTGCGCAACCGGCTGTGGCGGTAGCCGTACAGGAAATAGATCAGGAAGCCGACCGCGGTCCAGACGCCCATCAGCATCCAGTTGTGCGCCGTCATCGCCGACAGCAGCGCCATGCAGCTCAGCACGCCCAGCGAGCAGACCAGCCAGGCCGCGGGGATGCGGAACGGACGCGGCAGGTCCGGCTGCGTGCGGCGCAGCACCAGTACGCCCACGCAGACCGAGGCGAACGCGATCAGGGTGCCCATCGAGGTCAGTTCGCCCAGGATGTCGAGCGGGAACAGTGCCGCCAGCAGGGCGATGCCCACGCCGGTGATGACCGTGTTGATGTGCGGCGTGCGGTATTCCGGATGGATCTTGGTGAACACCGGTGGCAGCAGGCCGTCGCGGCCCATGATCATGAAGATGCGCGGCTGGCCGATGATCATCACCAGCACCACCGACGACAGGCCGATCAGCGCACCGATCTCCACCGTCACCCGCAGCCAGCCCAGTTCCGGATGGGCGGCCACCGCGGTGACCACCGGCTCGGCGGTACCCAGCGCGGTATAGGGCACCAGGCCGGTCATCACCGCGGCCATGGCGATGTAGAGCACCGTGCAGATCGCCAGCGAGGCCAGCATGCCGACGGGCAGGTCCTTCTGCGGGCGATGCGATTCCTGGGCCGCCACCGACACCGCCTCGAAGCCGATGTAGGCGAAGAACACCATCGCCGCGCCCCGCAGCACGCCGTCCCAGCCGAACTTGCCCGGGCCTTCATTGGCCGGAATGAAGGGCTGCCAGTTGCCCGGGTCGACGTACTGCCAGCCAGCGATGATGACCAAGATGATCAGGCCGGTCTTCAGCACCACCATCGCCATGTTCATGGCCGACGAC
>NZ_JBGFFG010000123.1:0-8246 GCF_056175765.1 Pseudoxanthomonas sp. LjRoot204_2
GTCCCACTGGGCACGACCAGGTGGTCGAAGCCGCCGCGCGCCAACGCTTCGTCCGCCCGCCGCTTCATCGTGGCCAGATGATCGGCGTACAGCGGGACGAGGTCGGTATCGAAGGAAGCGGGGGCATTCATGGCGTCGGCTCTTACTGAAGAGCCGCCATTCTGCCGCAATCGACCGGACCCCGGCCGCAGCGGTGCGATCAATCGGCTTCGGGGCCGGCGTTGACCCACTGGCGCAGCCGTTCCAGCGGCTCGCGGTCGATGGTGAGGAAGCGCAGGCCGGCGAAGGCCTGCCCGGGCGTGTTCGCGGCGGCGGACCAGATCAGGTGCGCGCCCACATCGATCGGCTGATCCTGGCCGCGCGCGTCCTGCAAGTGGAAACGCAGCTGGTACAGCGCATCGTCGACCATCGGTTCGGTGGCGACCAGCAGCATGCCCGATTCAGAGAGGTTGCCGAGCCGGCCGATCACCTGTTCCGTCATCAGGTCGAAGACCGGCACCGGCTTCGGGACGTTGCGCCGGCGGGCGCGGCGGAACTCGCGCATCATGCGATGTCTCCTGCGGGTTCGCCGCCACGCCCCGTCAGGCTGCGCAGCGCGCTGAGGGTGGCGTTCCAGGCACGGTCGATCAGGCGGCCGCGATCTTCGGTGACCACCTGCGCCTGGCCCTTGGCCATCAGGTGCGCCAGCGTATCCAGCGAATGCTCGCCCACGCGCTGGCCGCGCTGGTTGACGAACAGGGCGTTGCCGGTCACCGGACTGAACCACGACAGGCGCTGGCGCTGCACGTCGCCCTGCTGGTTGCGGGTGAATTCGAACCAGGTGCCGAACGGGAGCGTGCGCAGGTAGTCGTAGCACTCCTGCTCCTGCGGCGTACGCGGCTGCACCGGCTTCTTCTTGACCTCGCCCTGTCCGCCCAGCCGCGCGCGCGCCTTCAGTCGCGCGGTCAGCTCGGTGCGCGACGTGGTCTCGTCTTCCTCCGCACTGGAGAGCCGGCGCGAGATCGCGGCGGCCTCGTCCTCGTGGTAGCCCACCTGCACCAGCGACTTCTCGATCTTCGTCGCCAGCGCCGGATCGGCGGGCTGCGCCGAGGTCGTGGCGGCCACGATCTCCAGCGTGGTCTGCAGCTGGTCGGCCCACTCGGTGGACGATTCGCCATTGCGCAGCTGGGTGAGCGTCAGCACGTCCGCCCACGCCTGGCTGAGCAGCGCCTGCACGAACTTCTGCGGTTTCGCATCGGCCATCGCCGACTCGATGGTGTCGGCGGCGCGCTGCTTGGCCACCTCCAGCCGGTCCTTGCCGCGTGCGGCTTCGATCTGCCGACGCTCGGCCAGCTCCGCCTTGCGCGCGGCCGCCTGCAGGTGCTGCTGCACGTCGCGGTTGGCGTCTTCGAAGACAGCCTCATCGCCCTCGTAGGTCTCGACGACGGTCTCCACCGCCTTGTGCAAGCGTTGCACCAGGTGGGGATCGACATCGTCGTCACCGAGCCAGGTGGCGCCGGACTCGGCGACCGTGTTGAGGAGGTCGCGCGCCGGGTGCTGCGGCCGCAGGAAGAAATTGCGGTCGCGCAGGGCCGCCTGCACCACGGGTACCTGCAGGCGCACCAGCATGTCGGCGGCCGGCGCGTCGTGCTGCACTTCGCGCTCGATCTCGTTGTAGAGCAGGTCGAGCAGCTCGAACGTGTCGGAATCGGCGCTGGCCAGCGTGGCGCCGGGGCCGTGCTTGGCGCGGACTTCGGCGAGCATGGTCTGCTGGAGGTCCGCCACGGTGCGGCGCGGCTGGTCCGGTGTCCGTGCGGGCAGCGGTGCGCTCTGCAGCATCCGCAGCGTGTCGAGGACGTCCGGCGTCGGCAGCAGGCGGCGTGGCGCCGCATCGCGCGTCGCGCTGCCCCCGGTGGTCGAGGGCATTGCGGCAGCACCGCCCGTGCCTCCCTGTGCCTGGGGCAGACCGCCGCCGTCGCCGATGGATGCAGGGTGCGCGCCGGCACCCCCGTCGGGGGTCATCGCTGCGCCGTCGCCCGCCTGTCCCCCGAGCGACGCGATGTCAGCGGCCTGCGCCAGTGCATCGGCCTGGAGTCCGCCGCGGCGGATGGCCAGCAGCTTCTGCAGGACGTCGAATGAGCCCGCCGTCTCCTTCGGCGCGTCCGCAGCGGTCGCGGCATCGGCTGCGGCAGGCGCAGACGTGGCCGCCGGCGGGAAGGCGTCTCCACTCCCCTTGCCACCGGTCAGCGCACCCGCCACCGCGTGCAGTTGCTCCGGCGTCAGCGTGGCCCAATGCGATCCGGCCGGCTGGCCCTGCCAGCCGGTCATGGGCCGGGCGCCGCCGCCAGCTTCGTCGCGGGGCGGCCGCACGATCTCGAGATTGCGTGCGCGCCGCGGCATGTAGACCAGGCCGGGCAGGATGCCCTCGCGCGCCAGGAACTGGTTCACCGTGTTCGCCCACTCGGTGTAGTTCAGCATCACCTTGTGGTCGAAGCTGCGGTACAGCACGAGCTGCGCATCGATGGACAACTCGAGGCAGGCGGCGGCTTCCTTCAGCAGCTGGCACAGGCGGTAAGGGCCCAGCGGCAGCGTCTCGGCCTCGTAGGCCGGTTGGCCGGCGATGACGCCCATCCGCTGGCCCAGCATCAGGATCTGCGCGTTGCCGCGCTGCTCATGCCGGCGCGCGACTTCGCGCAGCACGATTTCCTGGTCCATCACCGCGTCTTCGACCAGGGTCATGGTCTGGAAATCCAGGCGGGCGGGGGGCTGTTCGCCGCCACTGCGCGTGCTGCGGATCGCGGCCAGCTCGGACTCCAGTGCGAACATATACTGCGGCACCAGGTCCACGCGGTTCTTCTGCAGCGACCGCAGGTCGACGAAGATCTGCGTCTGCATGTGGTTGCTGCGGGCCTGCTCGGCCTGCTTGAAGAGCTGCTGCTCGAACTCCACCAGCATGCCGTTCAGCGCGGACACGAAATCCGGCGCGATGTGGTCGAACAGGTTCTGCAGCAGTCGCCGCACGCGCGGCGGCAGCGCCGACGATGCAATCGTGGTCGGCGCGGCAGCGGACGTCGGCGGTCGTGTCGCGGTCATCGGTGCAGTGGGCTCCCCCGTGGCGGCATCATTATCACACCCTGTGTCGCCTGCGCACCCATCCATCGCCATCTCACGGCAGCCGGGTGCCTAGCTGTCCAGGAACAGTTCGACCACATCGTTGGTGAACCGGCGTCCCAGCGCCGTGGGGCTCACATGGGTCTGCGAGACGTCCAGCCAGCCCCGTTGCAAGGCGTGTTCCAGCGGACCGGCGATGTTCGATACCGGCAGGCCGGTGGTGGCGGTGAAGTCCGCCAGTGCGAAGCCATCCTGCAGCCTCAACGCGTTCAGCATGAACTCGAACGGTCGGCGATCCGGCGTGATGTCGTCGTCACCGCCGATCGCCGCCGGCGTGCCCGCGGCGGCGAGATAGGCGGCAGGATGCTTGATCTTCCAGCGGCGCAGGATCCGCTGCGTCGCCCCCGCGGTGATCTTGCCGTGCGCGCCGGCGCCGATCCCGATGTAATCGCCGTAACGCCAATAATTGAGGTTGTGCGCACAGCGGCGTTGCGGACGGGCGTATGCACTGACCTCGTAGTGCGCGTACCCCGCGTCGGCCAACAGCGCCTGGCAATGCTCCTGCATGTCCCATGCGTGATCGTCGTCGGGGATGCCCTGTGGTGGCCGCGCGAAGAACACGGTGTTCGGTTCCAGCGTCAGCTGGTAATGCGAGATGTGTGCGGGCTGCAAGGCGAACGCGCGCTGCAGGTCGTGCTCGGCCATGGCCAGGGTCTGGCCGGGCAGGGCGTACATCAGGTCGAGGTTGAGGTTGTCGAAGCCGGCATCCTGCGCCAGCCTGACCGCGTGCTCGGCCTCGCGGCTGTCGTGGATGCGGCCGAGTTTTTCCAGGCTCGCGTCATCGAAGCTCTGGATGCCAAAGCTGATCCGGTTGACGCCCGCCGCCCGGTAGCGGTCGAAACGCCCGTGCTCGGCCGTGCCCGGGTTGGTCTCCAGCGTGATCTCCAGCCCCGGCGCGAAACGCAGCCGGCTGCTCGCACCCTGCAGGAAGCGGTCGATCGCATCCGGCGGGAACAGGCTCGGCGTCCCGCCGCCGAAGAACACGCTGTGCACGGTACGGCCCCATACGAGCGGCAGGTCGTGGTCCAGGTCGCGCAGCAGCGCATCCACGTAGTCGTCGAACGGCAGTGCGCCGTTGCCCTGGTGCGAATTGAAGTCGCAGTACGGACATTTGCGCACGCACCACGGCAGGTGCACGTAGAGCGAGAGGGGCGGGGGAATCAGCATGTCGGGTAAGCCAGTCTTGTCGTCCGTTCAAGCATCGGCAGGAGCGCCCGGTGGGCGCGATGCTTCGTCTCGCGGGGTCTGCGGAAAAGCATCGCGGGCATGGCCCGCGCCTACCAGGTCTCGAGCAGGCGCTGCTTCAGGCCGGCCAGCGCCTTGCCGCGATGGCTGATGCGGTTCTTGTCTTCGAGCGGCATTTCCGCGGCGGATTGTCCGCGCTGCGGATCGAAGAACACCGGATCGTAGCCGTGGCCCCCGTTGCCGCGACGCTCGCGCAGGATCTCGCCGCGCCACTCGCCCTCGACGATCAGGGGCTGCGGATCGTCCGCGTGGCGAAGCAGCACCAGCACGCAGTAGAAGTGCGCGCCGCGACGTTCGCCGTCGACGTCGTCCAGCGCTTCCAGCAGCTTGTCGATGTTGCGCTCGGCGTTGCCGTGTTCGCCGGCGTAGCGCGCCGAATACAGGCCCGGTGCGCCGTCCAACGCATCCACGCAGATGCCGGAATCGTCGGCCAGTGCGGGCAGGCCGGTCTGCAGGCTGGCGTGGCGTGCCTTGATCAGCGCGTTCTCCACGAACGTGGTGCCGGTTTCCTCGGCGTCATCCACGCCCAGGTCGGACTGCGCGACCAGTTCGATGCCGGTATCGGCCAGCAGGCCATGGAGTTCTTCCAGCTTGCCGTGGTTGGAGGAGGCGAGGACGAGTTTCATGGCGGATCAGCCCTTGGGTTGCAGCAGGTCCCAGCGATTGCCGTAGGCATCGCGGAACACGACGACGGTGGCGTAGCCTTCCTCGCGCGGCGTCTCCAGGAATTCGACCCCGGCGGCGACCATGCGCGCATGGTCGCGCCAGAAGTCGTCCGTCTGAAGGAAAAAAGCCACGCGGCCGCCGGTCTGGTCGCCGATGCGCGCGCGCTGTTCGGCGGTGCTGGCCACGGCGAGCAGCAGGCCGGTGCCGCCATCGCCGGCCGGTGCCACGCGCACCCAGCGCTTGCCGCCGCCGAGGTCGGTGTCCTCGCGCACCTCGAAGCCCAGCGCATCGCGGTAGTGAGCGATGGCGTGGTCGTAGTCGTCGACGACCAGGGTGACCAGGCTGAGGGTCTGGGACATGCGGGGAATCCGTCGAAAGGGACCGACCAGGGTAGGGGTCAGCCCGCCAGCGCCGCACGCTGGGCGGCGAACAGCTCGCCGATGCCCTTCTCGCCCAGCGCCAACAGCGCATCCAGTTCATCGCGGCGGAACGCATGGCCTTCGGCGGTGCCCTGCAGTTCGATGAAACCGCCGCCGTCGTTCATCACCAGGTTCATGTCGGTGTCGCAGTCGCTGTCTTCGGGGTAGTCCAGGTCCAGTACCGGCACGCCGCGGTAGATCCCGACCGACACGGCGGCCACCGCGCCGTGCACCACGTCGCGCTTGATCTCGTTGCGCGATTTCAGCCAGTTCACCGCATCCACAAGCGCGACGTAGGCACCCGTGATCGCCGCGGTGCGCGTGCCGCCGTCGGCCTGCAGCACGTCGCAATCCAGGGTGATGGTGCGCTCGCCCAGCGCGCCGCGGTCGACGCAGGCTCGCAGCGTGCGTCCGATCAGCCGCTGGATCTCCAGCGTGCGACCGCCCTGCTTGCCGCGCGAGGCCTCACGATCGCTGCGGGTATGCGTGGAACGCGGCAGCATGCCGTACTCCGCCGTCACCCAGCCCTCGCCCTTGCCGCGCAGGAAGCCCGGCACCTTGTTTTCCACCGTCGCGGTGCACAGCACGCGGGTGTGGCCGAAGCTCACCAGCACCGAGCCCTCCGCATGGCGGGTGTAGTTGCGCAGGATGCCGACGTCGCGCATCTGGTCGGGCAGGCGGCCGCTGGGGCGGGAGAAGGACATGGGGACATCCGCGATGAGGGGGGTGAAGTTTAGCAGTCGCGTTCCGCCCGCCCCGGCGGCCGCCGTGCGGGCTGCTAAGATGCGCCGCTCACTGGTCCGATGGGCAACCGCATGATCCGCAGCATGACGGCGTTCGCCACCGCCGAACGCGCCACCGACGGCGGCACGCTGGCGGCTGAACTGCGCGCGGTTAACCACCGTTTCCTGGAACTGGGCGTGCGTCTGCCGGACGAACTGCGCGCGCTGGAACCCGCGCTGCG
Source organism: Pseudoxanthomonas sp. LjRoot204_2 (assembly GCF_056175765.1). NCBI lineage: Bacteria > Pseudomonadati > Pseudomonadota > Gammaproteobacteria > Lysobacterales > Lysobacteraceae > Pseudoxanthomonas > Pseudoxanthomonas sp. LjRoot204_2. Next base: position 6,445 of record NZ_JBGFFG010000123.1, read on the forward strand.
CGAGCGCGTGGCGTCGCGCGTGTCGCGCGGCAAGCTCGACCTGACCCTGCGCCTGCGTGCGCCTGAAGGCGGTGGCGCGCTGCAGCTCAATCCGCGCGTCGTCGCGCAGTTGGCGGACCTGGCCTCGGACCTGTCCGACCGGATGCCCAACCTGCGCACCCAGCTCACCGACCTGTTGCAGTTCCCGGGCGTGCTGCAGACCAGGGGTGTGGACATGGAGGCGCTGCAGGCCGAGGCGCTGTCGCTGCTGGATGCGGTACTCGACCAGTTCGTCGCCGCGCGCGAGCGCGAGGGCGGCAAGCTGGTGGCCGCGATCCTGGAGCGCGTGGACGGCATCGCCTCGCTGGCCGCGGAAGTGCGCACGCTGATCCCGCAGATCCGCGCCGGCCAGCGGCAGAAGCTGGAAGCCCGGCTGGCCGACGTGGCGCAGAACATGGAGCAGGGACGGCTGGAACAGGAACTGGTGCTGTGGCTGCAGAAGCTCGACGTGGACGAGGAGCTCGACCGCCTCGACAGCCACGTCAAGGAAATCCGCCGCGTCTTCACCCAGAAGGAGCCGCAGGGCCGCCGGCTGGACTTCCTGCTGCAGGAGTTCAACCGCGAGGCGAACACGCTGGGCTCCAAGTCCGTCGACATCCGCACCACCAACATCGCGGTGGAACTGAAGGTGCTGATCGACCAGATCCGCGAACAGGCGCAGAACATCGAATGAAGCGCGGAACCCTCTATATCGTCGCGGCGCCGTCGGGCGCGGGCAAGAGCAGCATCGTCAACGCCGTGCTGGCGCGCGATGCCGACATCGCGCTGTCCATCTCGTTCACCTCGCGCGCGGCGCGACCGGGCGAACGGCATGCGCAGCACTACCACTTCATCAGCGCCGACGAATTCAAGGCGATGATCCGGGCCGGCGATTTCTTCGAGTACGCCGAAGTGCACGGTGACTGGAAGGGGACGGCGCGCCAGTCCGTCGAGCCGCAGCTCGACGCCGGCAAGGACGTGCTGCTGGAGATCGACTGGCAGGGTGCCCGCCAGGTACGGGAGAAAGTGCCGGACGCGGTGAGCGTGTTCATCCTGCCCCCGTCGCGCGCCGCGCTGGAGCAGCGCATGCGCAACCGCGGGCAGGACAGCGAAGAAGTGATCCAGCGTCGTCTGGCGGCGGCCCGCGAGGAGATGTCGCACTACGACGAGTTCGACTATGTCATCGTCAACGACGTGTTCGACACCGCGGTCGAGCAGATGCACACCATCTTCACCGCCAGCCGCCTGCGCCGGGAGGCGCAGGACGTGCGCCACGCCGATCTGATCGCCGCGTTGCTGGCGGAGTAGCGCCAGGCTTTCGCAGAGCCTCGCTTGCCAGGCTCCGCGCGTCCCGAGGTCCGGTGGGATGCGTACAGCCAGCGGAGCCAGCTCGGCTCTATGACGGCAGGGATCCGTAGCGGCGCCTTAAATCATTGATTTTCAAGGAAAGGCTTGCATTGCCAGGCCTGGCTGCCTACAATCCCGGCCCCTTTCCGTATTCACTGGGCGGCCAGCCGGTCGCCGGGAGCCCGCATGGCCCGCATCACCGTCGAAGATTGCCTGGAAGTCGTAGATAACCGTTTCGATCTGGTCACGATGGCCGCCAAGCGCGCCCGTCAGCTCGCGAACGGCGTGGAACCGCAGATCGACAACAACGAAGCACAGGACAAGCCCACCGTGCTGGCGCTGCGCGAGATCGCCGCGCGCAAGATCGACAACGAGCTGATCGACCGCGTCGAGAAGGCCGAGCGCGAGCGCGCCGAACGCGAAGCGCTGGAATGGGC
>NZ_JBGFFG010000124.1:0-8228 GCF_056175765.1 Pseudoxanthomonas sp. LjRoot204_2
CGCCGCAGGAGGTGAACATCGACCACGGCGCACGCCGGTTCCTGTTGTTCGCGCTGCCTGCGGTACGTGCGCAGGGCGAATGCATCACGCCCGTGGTCGCCAACATCGATGTCCCTTCGGCCGGCGAGCGTGTCGGGCGTCGATTCGCCGTGGGTGGCTGGGCGGTGAAGGATGTGGTCGGTGTCGCGAAGGTGGAAGTGCTGCTGGATGGTCGCGCGGTCGCCGAGACCACGCAGGCGGGCGCGAATGATTGGTTGCGCACGTTCCTCAAGGGGGCGTCGCGTGACCCGCGAATGCCGGTGGTCCAGTTCAGGGCCGATGTCGATGCCGGCGACATGCCGGCGGGCCGGCATTGGTTGGGGTTGCGCGTGACCGGCGGCGACGGAAGCGTCGAAACCGGGGCAGAGCAACCGGTCGATATCCGCTGACGGTCGGCCGGATCAGGGCAGGTCGAAGCCGGCCTCGCGCAGCATCCGTGAAAGGGCGATCAGCGGCAGGCCGACCAGCGCCGTGGGATCGGTCGATTCGATGGCCTCGAACAGGGTGATCCCCAGCCCCTCCGACTTGAAGCTGCCGGCGCAGTCGAACGGCTGCTCGACATCCACGTACCGCTCGATTTCCGCTTCGGCGAGGTCGCGGAAGCGGACCGTTGTGATGTCCTGGACCTCCAGGACGTGGTCGTCGCGCACCAGGCAGACGGCCGTATGGAAGCGCACCTGTCGCCCCGACATGGCCGTCAGCTGGGCGATGGCGGCCTCCCGGTGGCCCGGCTTTCCCAGGGGGTGTCCATCCAGCTCCGCCGCCTGGTCGGCGCCGATGACCCAGCTGCCGGGGTGCTGTCGGGCGATGGCATCCGCCTTGGCGCGGGCCAGGCGGGCGGCCATCGCGGGCACGGATTCCGTCGCCCCGGGTGTCTCGTCCACCTCCGGCCGCGCGATGTGCAGGGGCAGGCGCAGTCGTTCCAGCAGTTCGCGCCGGTAGCGGGAGGTGGAGGCGAGCAGCAGTGGCATGGGGCACCGGCAGGGGGACGGGGCGGGGAGTCTGCCCGCCGGCATGGCCGGCGGCAAGCCATCCTCGCCACCAGGGGTGGTTTGACAGTTCGGTATTCGATCCTTAACATTCAGCGGCTTATGTCCGCGAATATGCCCGAGCTGCTCGATGCGTGGCGCATGGTCGCGAACCGGCGCAGCTTCGAAGGCCGCCTGCCGTTGTCCGCCATGACGCGCCTGCAAGGCCTGTTGGCCGACACCGAGGGCGACGTTCGCTACACGGTGGAATTCGACCACGACGCATTGCGGGTCCCGTACCTGGAATTGCAGATCGAGGCCGGCCTTCCGCTGGTGTGCCAGCGTAGCCTGCAGCGCTTCGTGTTGCCGGTGTCGCTGAAGCAGCGGTTGGGTCTGGTGCGCAGCGAAGAGGAAGAAGCCGCGCTGCCGCCCGACTACGAAGCGCTGCTGGTGCCCGAAGACGGCATGCTGCGCCCCGCCGACCTGGTGGAGGACGAACTGGTCCTCGCCGTGCCGGTGGTGGCGGTGGATCCTGCGTCCGACGCGGTGGAGCGCGAGTGGGCGGCGGACGAAGAAGAGGTGGCGAGGGTCAGCCCGTTCGCGGCGCTGGCCTCGCTGAAGAAAGACTAGCCGCTACCGCGGTCTGGCAACACGAACCATACGGTTCACCAACAGATACAAGAGCTGGAGCAATCCCATGGCTGTGCAGAAATCCCGCGTCACCCCGTCCCGTCGTGGCCAGCGTCGTTCGCACGACGCGCTGACCGCCAAGCAGCTGTCGACCGACCCGACCACGGGCGAGATCCACCTGCGCCACCACGTGACCGCCGACGGCTACTACCGCGGCAAGAAGGTCATCGCCACCAAGACCTCGGCGGTCGAGGAAGATTGATCCGTGCGGCGCGCCCTCGCGCAGGGCGCGCTTTCCGCATGATCGATGACTACCAGGGCCCGCATCCGGGCCGGCAATGGGGGCGTGCATGAGCGAGCCGGGCAACAAGGGGCGCATTTACGCGCGCATCGCCGGAACGGGCAGCTATCTGCCTGAAAAGGTGCTGACCAACGAGGACCTCTCGAAACTGGTCGATACCAGCGACGAGTGGATCCAGTCCCGCACCGGCATCCGCGAGCGGCACATCGCCGCCGAAGGCGAGACGGCCGGCGACCTGGGTTACCAGGCTGCGCTGCGCGCGCTCGAAGCCGCGGGCGTCGATGCTTCCGAGATTGACCTGATTGTCGTCGGCACCACCACCCCAGACCTCATATTCCCGTCCACCGCCTGCCTGATCCAGGCGCGCCTCGGCGCGACCGGCTGCGCCGCGATGGACGTCAATGCCGCGTGCTCCGGCTTCATCTACGCGTTGAGCGTGGCGGAGAAGTTCATCCGCTGCGGCGATGCGAAGACCGCGCTCGTCATCGGCACCGAAACACTCAGCCGCATCGTCGACTGGACCGAGCGCACCACCTGCGTGCTGTTCGGCGAYGGCGCCGGTGCGGCCGTGCTCAAGGCCGATGGCGAAACCGGCATCCTCAGCACCCACCTGCACGCGGATGGCAGCAAGAAGGAATTGCTGTGGAATCCGGTCGGTGTGTCGACCGGTTTCAAGGCCGACGAGCCGAACAACGGCATCCGCATCGAGATGAAGGGCAACGACGTGTTCAAGTACGCCGTCAAGGCGCTGGACAGCGTGGTCGACGAGACGCTCGATGCCAATGGGCTGGACAAGCACGACCTGGACTGGCTTATTCCCCACCAGGCCAATCTGCGCATCATCGAAGCCACTGCCAAGCGCCTGGACATGTCGATGGACCAGGTGATCGTGACCGTCGACAAGCATGGCAACACGTCGTCCGGGTCGGTGCCGCTGGCGCTGGATACGGCAGTGCGTTCCGGTCGCGTGCAGCGCGGACAACTGCTGTTGCTGGAGGCCTTCGGCGGCGGTTTCACCTGGGGTTCGGTGCTGCTGCGCTACTGACGCGCACACCCTGGCCGCAGGCGAAGGCGATGCCGCAGGGCATCGCCTTCTTCGTTTCCGGCATCGCGTTTCCTGCTGCATGCGATGTTCATGCATGCGTCACGTCGTCGCATGCGCATACGCCCCGGTACAGACAATCCGAAGCGTTCGCCCGTATCATCGCGGCCTGATTTTCATGCAGGATGTCCGAGTGACTTCCCCCCAACTCGCTTTCGTATTCCCGGGCCAAGGCTCGCAGTCGGTCGGCATGCTGGCGGAGTTGTCCGAGCTGCATCCGATCGTGCGCGAGACGTTCGCCGAAGCGTCGGAAGGTGCGGGCGTGGACCTCTGGGCGTTGTCCCAGGGCGGTCCCGAGGAAATGCTCAATCGCACCGAATACACGCAGCCCGCGCTGCTCGCCGCCGGCATCGCGGTGTGGCGTGCGTGGCAGCAACAGGGTGGCGCGCAGCCCGCGCACTTGGCGGGCCACAGCCTGGGCGAATACACGGCGCTGGTCGCCGCAGGCGCACTGTCGTTGAAGGATGGCGCCCATTTGGTCCGCCTTCGTGGCCAGCTGATGCAGGACGCCGCGCCGGCGGGCGTCGGCGCGATGGCGGCGGTGCTGGGCGCGGAAGATGCCCTGGTGGCGGAGGTCTGCGCGTTGGCATCGGACAGCAAAGTGGTCGTGCCCGCGAACTACAACTCGCCCGGCCAGATCGTGATCGGCGGCGACAGCGATGCGGTGGAGCGTGCGATCGCGCTGCTCACCGAGCGCGGCATCCGCAAGGTCGTGAAGCTGGCCGTCAGCGTGCCCTCGCATACGCCGCTGATGCGCGAAGCCGCGAATCGCCTGGCCGAGGTGATGGCGGGCCTGTCGTGGCATGCGCCGTCGCTGCCGGTGGTGCAGAACGTGGACGCGACGGTGCACGACGGGGTTGATGCGATCCGCGACGCACTGGTGCGCCAGCTCTACCTACCGGTGCGCTGGACCGACTGCGTTCAGGCGCTGGCATCCGAGGGTGTCACGCGCATCGCCGAATGCGGCCCGGGCAAAGTGCTGGCCGGCCTGGTCAAGCGCGTCGACAAGGGCCTCGACGCGCGCGCCATCGGTGGCGTCGGCGATTTCCAGGGTGCGTTGGCCGACTGGCAATCCTGATACGCAGCGACACGCGTTCCCTTATCCTGTCCGCCGCGATCGCGCGGACCCGTCCCGAGGACCTCCATCATGAGCAAACCCCTGCAGGGTGAAATCGCGCTGGTCACCGGCGCCAGCCGCGGCATCGGCGCGGCCATCGCAGACGCGCTGGCTGCGCAGGGCGCGACCGTCATCGGTACCGCCACCAGTACAGCGGGCGCGCAGGCCATCGGTGAGCGCTTGGCAAACGCAGGCGGCCATGGCCGCGAGCTCAACGTGACCGATGCCGGCGCGGTGGATGCGCTGATCGACGCCATCGCCAAGGAATTCGGCGGCATCTCCATCCTCGTCAACAACGCCGGCATCACGCGCGACAACCTGCTGATGCGGATGAAGGACGAGGACTGGCAGGCCATCCTCGACACCAACCTTACCAGCGTCTATCGCACGTCGAAGGCGGTGATGCGCGGCATGATGAAGGCGCGCAAGGGCCGCATCATCAACATCGCCTCGGTGATCGGCGTGACCGGCAATGCGGGGCAGGCGAACTACGCCGCGGCCAAGGCCGGCATCATCGCGTTCTCGAAGTCGCTGGCGAAGGAGATCGGCAGCCGCGGCGTCACCGTCAACGTGGTCGCTCCCGGCTTCATCGCCACCGACATGACCAAGGATCTGCCCGAAGAGACCAAGACCGCGCTCGCCGGCCAGATCGCGCTGGGCCGCCTTGGCGAGCCGGCCGACATCGCCAACGCGGTCGCGTTCCTCGCAGGGCCGGCCGCCGGCTACATCACGGGCGAGACCCTGCACGTCAACGGCGGCATGTACATGCCGTAAGAATTAGCTGTAAGTGGTTGATTCGGGTGCGTTTGGCGATACCTGCCCGGCGTCCCCGGTTTCCACTACACTATCCCCGGTTTGCCTTCGCCCCGCGTCGGCAGAATCCAACAAGTCACCCATCTCCGTCTGGAGCGAATCCATGAGCAGCATCGAAGAACGCGTCAAGAAAATCGTCGTCGAACAACTCGGCGTGAAGGAAGAAGAAGTCACCACCAGCGCATCGTTCGTCGATGACCTGGGCGCCGACTCGCTGGACACCGTTGAACTGGTGATGGCGCTGGAAGAAGAGTTCGAATGCGAGATTCCGGACGAGGAAGCCGAGAAGATCACTTCGGTGCAGCAGGCCATCGACTACGTCAAGGCGCACGTCAAGGCGTAAGTCGGGCGATCGCAGCAAACCGTGTCGGGGCCGCGCATGCGGCCCCGCGCGTATCCGGCCCCCCATGCGCCCGCGTAGGGCGCGGCCGCCAAGAGTCATGAGGAATCCGATATGAGCCAGCGTCGTCGCGTCGTCGTCACCGGCATGGGCCTGGTGTCCCCCCTGGGCAATGACATGGCCACCAGCTGGGACGGCATCGTCAACGGGCGTTCGGGCCTGGGCCCGATCACCACCTTCGATACCGAGGGTTACAGTACGAAGATCGCGGGCGAGATCCGCGGTTTCGATCCCACGTCCTTCGTTCCGCCGAAGGATGTGAAGAAGATGGACTCGTTCATCCACTACGGCCTGGCCGCATCGCTGATGGCGATGGACGACGCCGGGCTGGAAGTGACCGAAGCCAATGCCGAGCGCATCGGCGCGATCATCGGCGCCGGCATCGGCGGCATCCTCGGCATCGAGGAAACCGCGGTGAAGCTGCACGAAGGCGGCCCGCGCAAGATTTCCCCGTTCTACATCCMCAGCACCATCATCAACATGCTGCCGGGCCACCTCAGCATCATGAAGGGGTTGAAGGGCCCGGGCTATTCGGCGGTCTCCGCCTGCGCCACCTCCAACCATTCCATCGGCATCGCCATGCGCACCATCCAGTACGGCGATGCCGACGTGATGGTCGCCGGCGGTGCCGAGCGCGGCTCGTCCCCGACCTCGGTGGGCGGCTTCTGCGCGATGAAGGCCATGTCCACCCGCAACGACGATCCGACCCGGGCGTCGCGTCCGTGGGACAAGGATCGCGAYGGCTTCGTGCTGGGCGACGGTGCCGGCATCCTGGTGCTGGAGGAGTACGAACACGCCAGGGCACGCGGTGCGCGCATCTACTGCGAGCTGGCCGGCTTCGGTGCCTCGCAGGATGCGTTCCACATGACCGCGCCCAGCGAGAACGGCGAAGGTCCGTCGCGCTGCATGCTGTCGGCGTTGAAGGACGCCGGACTGAATGCGGACCAGGTCGAATACCTCAACGCGCACGGCACCTCCACGCCGMTGGGCGACCTGGCCGAGACGCTGGCGATGAAGCGCGCGCTGGGCGACCACGCGTACAAGATCATGGTCAGCTCCACGAAGTCGATGACCGGCCACCTGCTGGGTGCGGCGGGCGGCGCGGAAGCCATCTTCTCCGTGCTGGCCATCCATCACGGCATCATCCCGCCGACCATCAACCTGGACGAGCCGGGCGAAGGCTGCGATCTCGACTACGTGCCCAACACCGCCCGCGATAAGAAGATCGATGTCGCGGTGTCGAACGGTTTCGGYTTCGGCGGCACCAACGGCACGCTGGTGTTCAAGCGGATCTGACGACTCTCGCTTCTCCCTTCGGGAGAAGGTGGCGCGTAGCGCCGGATGAGGGTACGGCGGAACCATCGACCGTTGAACCGTCGCCTTTTCTCCGTACCCTCACCCCAACCCCTCTCCCGATGGGAGAGGGGCCAGGACCACGATGATCGAAACCCGCGCACTTCCCGCCACCATCGACCTGCTGGCCCTGCATCGCCTCGATCCGCAGCGCTATCCGGTGCTGCTGGAATCCGTGGCCTCGGGCACCGCGCAGGGGCGATGGGATTTCCTGCTGGTCGCGGACGGCAACGGGTTGCAACTGGCGGCCGATGGCATCACCCGCACCCTGCAGGGCGAGGTGGAAGCCGGCGATTTCCTCACCGTGCTCGACCGCCATTGGCAGGCGCAGCGCACGCCGCGCGAAGAGCCGCGCTGGCCGTTCCGTGGCGGCTGGGCGTTGCTGCTGGCATACGAACTGGCGCAGCAGGTCGAACCCGTCCTACACCTGCCGCAGGCACCTGCGACGCAGCCTGTCGCGCTCGCATTGCGCTGTCCAGCCGCCGTCCTACGCGACCGCAGTACCGGCGACTGCGTGGTGGTGGCCGAAGCGGGGCAGGGCACGTTGATCGCCCGCACGCTGGAGGACATCGTCGCGGCCACCGGCTTGCCCGCGCTACCCGCGTGGCAGCCGCCGTCCCGCATCGACGAAGACGCGCCCTCGGCCTTCACCGACGGCGTGCAGCGCATCCTCGAGTACCTGCGCGCCGGCGACATCTTTCAGGTCAACCTCTCGCGGGCGTGGCAGGCGCGTTTCGATGCGCCGCTGGATCCGGCAACGCTTTACGCCCGGCTGCGCACCGCCAATCCCGCGCCGTTCGCCGGCCTGTTCGCCACGCCGCACTGGACGGTCGTCAGCTCCTCGCCGGAACGCCTCGTGTCGGTGCGTGGCGACGTKGTCGAAACCCGGCCCATCGCGGGCACGCGCCCGCGCTTCGACGGCGACGACGATGCGGCACGCATCCGCGAACTCGTCGGCCACCCGAAGGAACGCGCCGAGCATGTGATGCTTATCGACCTCGAGCGCAACGACCTGGGCCGCGTCTGCACGCCCGGCAGCGTGCAGGTGGACGAACTGATGACGGTGGAAAGCTACGCGCACGTGCACCACATCGTCAGCAACGTGCGCGGCCACCTGCGCGACGACGCCACGCCCGGCGACGTCATCCGCGCCACGTTCCCCGGCGGTACCATCACCGGCTGCCCGAAGGTGCGCTGCATGCAGATCATCGCCGAGCTGGAACAGGTGCCGCGCGGCGCCTACACCGGCGCGTTCGGCTGGCTCAACCGCGATGGCGACCTGGACCTGAACATCCTGATCCGCAGCGCCGARGTCGGCGCCGATGGCAGCGGCAGCGTGGCCCGGTTCCGCACCGGCGCCGGCATCGTGGCCGATTCGGTCCCGGACAGGGAGCTGGACGAAACCCGCGCCAAGGCCCGCGGGGTGCTGCGGGCGCTGGAAGGCYGACCGCGCGCCTACAGCCTGAGACGGCGACCGGGTATCCTGCACGGCCTGCTTCATACCC